>CAMJUL010000004.1 GCA_946408995.1 uncultured Clostridia bacterium
GGCCAACATGGGAAAGGGGCTGCTGCAGATTTTGGTGCTTCTGCAACAGCCCCTTCTTTTGATCTGCGTCCGTCCCGATGGGGAACAAGCCGGGCGTGCCCGGGTTCGGGCGGCCATCCTGCAGAACAGTCGGTTTGGCAACAGTACGGATGGGATCCATGAGACCTGTGCTTTTTTCAAAAACCCCTGTGGTCAAAACGGCCCCCCGATCCTTTGAACGTGGAACGGATCACGGATCCAAAGAGAACCAGGGCAGTCAGCGGGCAGAAGGTTTAAAGCCCTGCGCCGGGGAGGATCAGGCCAGCGAGGCGCTCCGGCGGCAAGATAACGCTGATCCTGTCTGCTAACGGCCAAGGCGGCAGGCATGTGCTCAACGTCTCCAACCGGGGCTGCAACTGTGCCAAGCGGCTTTTGAAGACCGCCTAACACCGCAAGGGGCCGATCAGTTTCCGGGATCTGATGATTTCCGGGTCCGAGCCTTTCAGGAAACGCATCGTCAGCAGCGGCAGGATCCTAAACGACAGGAGGGATCATGTCCAGGAAGCAGGCACTTCTGTTTGAGAAAAAATCGCCGCACTGATCGCGTCTCCTGTGCCGAAGGCAGCGGACGCGCAAGGCCGAGGAAAAATGAAGGAGGCGGGCAGCGGGCCCCGGATCTCTTTGGCAGCAGAGCGGCGAGGGACCCGGGGAGCGAGCCGGACGTGATCCCGTTCCCGGCCGAAGGCAGGGGAGGGGGCGGACAGGGCGCTGGGTCGCCTGACGCGGCCCGGCAGACCCGATACAGGAAAAGAAAGCGCCGTCCCGGCGGAAGAAGACCGTACCGGGACGGCGCGATGGTTTGTATTGGAAAGGGTCAGCGCAGCACCAGGAACAGCAGGGCCAGGAACCCCAGGGCGAAGACCAGCAGGCTGAAGGAGATCGTGCGGGCAAAATGCCGGCTGTTTTCCTCTGCGTCCTCGGCCAGCGCGGCCAGGACCGATACGAATCGGGTCCGGATGGGGCGGCGCTTGAAGACCGTGCGGTTCAGGAAGGCGCAGATCCGGTCCAGGAAGGAGCCTACGGCAAAGGTCAGTCGGTTGCCTACCGTTGGCACGGGACGGGGCTTTTTGGCCCGGAAAAGGGTTCTGCGCAGGCCGAGGGTCATGGCGTCCACGGAGGAATCCATGACCCGGCCCGTGAAGGTGCCAAGGTGCAGAGCGGCGGGCTTGAGGGCCTTTTCCGTAAAGCCGTCCAGCACTTTCGCGAGGGCGGTGAGGACCGACTGGCCCGCGGGCAGAAGGAAGCGCTCCAGAAGCTGATCCAGGCCCCGGGCCAGGTCGGCGCCGGCAAGGAGCCCCAAGGGGAGCATCAGGCCTTCCAGAAGGCGGTCCAGCCCCTGGGCAAGGAGGCCCAGCCCCGTTAACAGGCCATGGATCAGGGGCCGGTACAGGGTGTCCTCCATATCAAAGCGGCGGAACCAGCGGTTGACATAGACCCGGGGGGCCGCCTTCTTTTTTCCGTGCTTTTCCATGTCTGGGGCCATCAGCAGGCCCCGCACGACGACAGGGTAACAGAACAGGGCCACCAGGACCGATTTAAAGGCGCCCAACAGGTTTTCCAACGAAAAATAGTCCACGTCATGGGGGACTGCGTCCATGAAGGGCAGGGCCGCATAGGAAAGGGGCCGGGCCGTTAACGCAGGCAGGACGCCGGGCACCGTCACCAGCAGGGCGGGGAGCAGCAGGAGCAGGCGCCCCACGGGAGACAGGTACGGGGTTTTTCGGTCGAACTCCTTTTGGCGGGTGGGGTGCTTTTCCACAAACAGGGCGACAAAGAGCTTGGTCATGTAGGTGAGCGTCAGGCCGCCGGTGACGATGAACACCTTTTCCACCACGGAGGAAAAGCCCGCCCCTTCCGCACCGAGGCCGATGTATTCCAGGAGCCCTTCATGCAGCAGGGACTTGGACAGGAACCCGCTCCAAAGGGGGATGCCGGAGATGCCCAGGGCGGGCAGCAGAAAGCAGACCGCCAGGAAGGGCTTTTTGCGCCCCCAGCCGCGGATGTCGTTCAGGTTCAGCTGGTGCAGGTTCATATATACCGTGCCGGCGCACAGGAACAGGCCCAGCTTGAACAGGGAATGGTTGAGCATGTGCAGGATGGTTCCCTGGGCGGCCAGGCTGCTTTCCTCCCCCAAAAGGCTCTGGCAGGCGGCACCGATCAGGATAAAGCCGATCTGGCTCATGGAGGAGCAGGCGAGGGTCCGTTTCAGATCCACGCTGAACAGGGCCAGCACCGCCCCCAGAAGCATGGTGACGCAGCCGAGCGCCAGGATCAGAAGGCCCCAGCGGGTGTCCGTGCGGAAAACGTACACCGTCAGCACCAGAATGCCATAGATGCCGGTCTTGGTCAGGATGCCGCTCAGCAGCGCGCTGGCGGGGGCCGGCGCCACGGGATGGGCCTTGGGCAGCCAGATGTGCAATGGGAACATGCCGGCCTTCCCGCCAAAGCCCACCAGCACGAGAACGCCTGGCAGCAAAAGGCTGCCGGGGTCCGCAAGACGCCGGGCCGCCTGGCGCATCTCCTCAAATTGGAGGGTGCCCAGGGCATGGTGCAAAAGGAAGAGTCCCATCAGGGTGACCATGCCGCCGATGACCGCCACGGCCAGGTAGGTCTGGGCGGCGCGCAGGGCGCCGGGGGTCTCCTCGTGGGCGACCCAGGGGTAGCTGGTCAGAGACATGATTTCAAAGAAGATAAAGGTGGTGTACAGATCGTCGGACAGGAAGACCCCGCAGGTGGCGCCCAGGGTGAGCAAAAAGAAGAAGCCGAACCGGTTGCGGTTCCGGTAATGGGCGAAATACTCCGGATTGAACAGCCCCGTAACGGACCACATGAGGCCGGCCACACAGGCGTAAAGGGCCCGGAAGCCGTCCGCCCGGAAACGGATGCCCAGGCCGCAGAACCCGTCCAGGGTGAAGCTGGGGGCTTCTTTCGTGGAAAGGACAGACGCAAGGAGTGTCAAAGCAAGGGCAAAATGGACCAGGGCCCCGGCGGACACGACGATGTCCCGGGCCTTCTTGCTTTTTCTGCCGGTCAGGTAGGCGGCAGGGGCCCAAAGCATGGGCAGAAAGACCAAACAAGGGAGAAGGATGGGCATGCTTCCCTCCTTAGCGAATGACGGATCGGACGATGGAGGAGACAAAAGGCATGAACGCGGCGTAGGAGAAGGACAGGACCAGGGTGGTCAGGGTCCATACCGAAAGGGGCAGGAGCATTTGAAGGGAGGGGTCCAGTCGGTCCTGAGGGGATGGCCCCGCCGGTACGCTGAAAAAGGCGTGAAAGGCGGGCACCAGCAGGTACACGGCCGTCAGGACCGCGGAAAGGGCCAGGACGGCGCAGCCGACGACGGCGGGAGGACCGCCCGTCTCCAGGGCGCCCATGGCCAGGGTCCATTTGGAATGGAAGCCGTCCAGGGGCGGGATGCCCGTCATGGCCAGGGCGGAGGGGACAAACAGGGCCATGCAAAGAGGCATGCGCCGGGCGAGGCCGTGCCATTGGGAGACCTCCGTCAGGCCCGCCCGGATCTGGACGGTTCCGCAGACCCCAAAGAGGGTGATCTTCATGAAGGCGTGATAGACCATGTGCAGCATGGCGCCCTCCAGGCCCCTGGGGGTCAGCATCACCGTGCCCAGAAGGATATAGGACAAATTGGAAATGGTGGAATACACCAGACGGCGCTTGAAATGCGTTTCCCGCACCGCGTTGACCGAGCCGTACAGGATGGTGAAGGCGGCCAGGGCAAAGGGGATCCATTGGGCGAAGCTGTCCCGAAGCAGGTCCGGGCCGAAGGAGAACCAGGTCAGACGGATCAGGCCGAAAACGCCGGCCTTGACCACCGCCACCGCGTGCAGAAGGGCGGTGACCGGGGTGGGGGCCGCCGAGGCGGAGACCAGCCACCCGTGGAAGGGAAAGACCGCGGCCTTGACGCCCATGCCCACGAAAACCAGAAGGTATCCAAGCCGCATCAGGGGAACCCGGCTTTCGTCCAGGCCCCGCAGGACCCCGCCGGGCACGAAGGCGGAGGTCTCCCCGTAGGCGAGGACCAGCATGATGCCCGCGAAGGCAAGCCCCGCACCGAAGAGGGAATAATACAGGTATTTGAGGCCTGCTGCCACCCGCTCCTTGCCCATGCCATGCATGACCAGGGGGAGGGTGACCAGGGTCAACAGTTCATAGAACAGGTAGAGGGTCACCACGTCGCCTGCCATGGAGATGCCCAGCGTGATGCCAAAGGCCAGGGTATACCAGGCGAAAAAAGAATTCTGCCGGCCCTCATGCTCCATGTACTCAAAGGCGTACAGGCTGGCGAGGGGCCAGAGAAAGGCGATCATGCAGGTGAAGACGCGGCCCAGGTCATCCAGATGAAGGGAACAGGTGATCTTCTGCGTAAAGTGCAGGAAGGAAAAGGTGACGTTCCCCCGGGTCGTAAAGCAGCACAGGAATACCAGGGCGCTGGTCAGAAGAACGGAAAAAAGCACATACCCTTCCCGCAGGCGGCGGTTTTTGAACCGGAACGCCGGAAGCAGGGCGCCACACAGGATGGGCAGGAGCACCGTTATCAGAAGCAGCATAGGGCCTCCTTAAAACAAACCACGCACGATGCCCTCAAAGAAGGACTGGAGCGGAGAGGGGAACATGCCCCCAAGGAAGGTGAACAAAACGCACAGGATCATGGGGACGAGCATCAAAGCGGGGCATTCCGTCTTTTTCAGGGAGGCGTAATCAAAATCCCTGCCCGGGAAAAAGCCGTGAATGGTGACGTCCAGCAGATAGCCCGCCGTCAGCAGGGCGGACAAAAGCAGGACCGCCGGGGCAAGATAGGGGATGACCTGCAGCCCGCTGTCAAGCGCCCCTTGGGCCAGGTTCCATTTGCTGATGAAGCCGCCGGTGGGAGGAATGCCGATCAGGCCGACGGAGGCCAAAGTGAAACACCAGAGGGTGACGGGCATCTGTTTGCCGATGCCCTCCAATTGACTGACCTTCGTTTTGCCCGTCTGATGAATGATGCCCCCGGCCGCCAGGAACAGGCAGGTTTTGATGGCGGAATGGAAGACGATGTGCATCATCGACCCGGTCAGGGCGGTGGGATGGAGCAGGAAGACGCCCAGCAGCACGTAGCTGACCTGGGAAACGGTGGAATAGGCCAGGCGCTTTTTGAAAAGGTCTGTTTTGAAGGCCATCATGGAGCCCATGAAGACGGTGGCCAGGGCCACGCCGCACAGGGCGTACTGGGCCCAGGTGCCGCGCAGAAAATCCGGCCCCACCACATAATAGAGGATCCGGAGGATGCAAAGGACCCCGGCCTTGGTGATGACGCCGGAGAGGACCGCCGAGGCGGGGGCCGGGGCGATGGGATGGGCGGTGGGCAGCCAGGCGTGCATGGGGAACAGGCCGGCCTTGGTGCCAAAGCCCAGGAGGGTGATGAACAGGATCACAAGCAGCGCCTGGGGGGAGACCGTCAGGGCGTCCTGCCTCAGGCTGCCGCCGGCCGTAAAGAGCGGGGAAGAGGTGTTGGCGGCAAGGAAGAAGATGCCCAAAAGGCCCATGGTGGCGCCGGCTATGGAGTACAGAAGGTACTTTATCCCGGCGGCGATGGCCTCCCGGGTCATTTCATGCAGCACCAGGGCGACGCTCAGCAGGGTCATCAGTTCAAAGAACAGGTACAGGGTGACCAGGGTGCCGGAGAAGGCCAGGGCGTTCAGGGCGGAAAGGGTCAGGAGGTAAAAGACATAATACCGCCTTTCGTGCCCCTCGGATTCCATGTAATGAAAAGAATAAAGCACGGGAACGGTCCACATGAGGGTGAAGAAGGGGGCGAAGAAGCGGGAGAGGGGATCCAGGGAAAGCACCAGGGGCAGGTCGGCCCCAATGGAGAGAAAGGTCCAGGCCGCGTCCTCCCCGGTGCAGGCGATGAGGCAGAAGGCGCATTCCGCGAGCAGGGAAAGGCCTGTTACGGCGCAGACCGTCCGGTGACTGGCGGCCTTTTCCTTTAGAAGCCTCAGGAGCAGGGCGGCGAGGGCGGGAAAGAGAACGGTCAGGACAAGGAAGAACATGGACGGAACCTCCTTTGGTTTTTCAGGCGAACAGGGATATGCCTCTGAGCAGGGTACTGTACAGGGAGGCGGAAGCGGTGCCAAGGTACAGGTTTACGGCCATCATCAGGCAAAGGGAGACCAGGTATCCGGCGCCGGTCGCCCGCCGGGGCGGCGTTTCAAGGGGACCGGGACGGTAGATGCCCACCACCGCGTGTAAAAAGTACAGGGTATTGAGAAAGGTGGACAGGGCCAGCAGCAGCAGCACGGCCGCGGACAGGGGGCCGGAGGTGGCGATGGCCGCCTGGCTCAGATAGATCTTGGACAGGAAGCCTCCCAGCAGCGGCACGCCCGTCATGCTGACGGCGCCCAGGGTAAAGGCCGCGCCGGCGGCGAAGTGCCGTTTTCCCGCCCCCTGGAGGGAATCGGCGTCAAACCGCCCGCCGGAGACGTCGCTGAGCCCCGAGGCGGAGAGGAAAAGCATGGATTTGCCGAAGGCGTGGACCAGCATATGGAAGACCGCGGCGGTCATGGCCTCCGGGGTGCAAAGCCCCACCGCGAGGAACACGAAGGAGATCTGCGCGACGGAGGAATAGGAGATCATCCGCCGCAGGTCCCACTGCCGGATAGCATGGAGGGACCCGATGAGAAGCCCCAGGCCCGCCAGGGAGGACAGCGCGGTCGCCAGGCCGGACGCACGCACCGCCTCCAGACCTACGCAGCGCATGTAAAACTTGATCAACAGGAACAGGTATCCTTTGGAGACCACCGAAGAGAGCAGGGCGGAGGAGGCGGGGGTGGAATAGGCGTAGGCGTCCGGCAGCCATTCGTGGAAGGGAAACAGGCCGCATTTGATGGACAGCCCCACTGTGAGGAGCACCATGACCGCCCGCAGGGGCAGGGAGGGGGGACCCTCCGCCGCGGCAAGGCTTTGGCGAATGCTTTCCATGTTCAATTGCCCCGTGATGCCGTAGAGCATGGAAATGCCCATCAGGCACAAACCGGAGCCGGTCAGGTTCATGACCAGATACCGGAGGGACGCCGCCAGGGAACGGTCGTCCTGCCGGGAAAAGATCAGCGCCGCCGCCGACAGGGTGGAGATCTCGATGAACACGTAGCCCGTGAACAGGTCGTTGGTATAAAGGAGCGCGCAGACGGCGCAGAGCGTCATCAGGGTGACGACGCAAAACAGGTTCTGTTTCCTTTCGGGGATCTGCTGCCTGACCTTGCGCATGCCCGCGTTCAGGGACAGAAAAGCCGTCAGGGCCAGGGCCGCGCTGCAGACAGCTTCCAGGGGGCCGGCCCGCAGCTCATTGCCCCAGGGGGCGGGGAAATGCCCCATGGGGTAATGAAAGGGCTCAAGGTCCCGGAAGGCGAAGGTCAGCGCGAGGTTTCCAAGGCAGATCAGTCCCGGGACGGCGCGGGCCAGGAAGCGGGCCGCCTTCCCCGGCAGCACGGCGCAAAGAAGGGCGCATACCATGCACAGCAGGATGGAAACGAAGGGGACATTCTGGACAGGCGCCATTATTTTTCCCCCTTCCGCGCCAGAAGCACGATCTCGTCGATGTTCAGGGTGCGGAACCGCTCATACAGCCGCACGGTCAGTGCAAGGAGCAGGGCGGTGACGGAGACGGACACGACGATGCCCGTCAGCACGAGGCCGGCGGGGACCGGATTGACATAGGCGGACGCGTCGGTCACCCCCTCCCGGAGGATGGGGGGGAAGCGTCCCTCGATGTAGCCCATGGAGGCCAGAAACAGGTAGACCGCGGTATCCATGACGTTGAGGCCGATGATCTTCTTGAGCAGGTTGCGGTTGAGCAGCAGCGTGGTGAAGCCGACCCCGAACAGCAGCATGGCCGCGGCCTCGTAAAGGTGATCCGAAAAGAGCGCAGCCATGGGTCAGTACCCTCCTTTGGTAAACAGACGGTAAAAGCCGTACATGGTCAGGGCGACGATCAGCCCGACGCACATGTCCAGGGGCAGTATCAGCCCCGCGGACAGGATGGAAAAGGGCTCTCCCAGGGGAATGTCCAGGGGGATGCCGTTGGCCCCGGTATAAAAGACCACGGACTTGGCCCCGGCGTAAAACAGGAGCGCCGTGAAGATGGCAAGGGAAGCCCGCCTTTCGGTGATCAGCCGGGAGACCCGCTCCTCCCCGGCGGCGTTGCTCAGCAGCATCAGCGCCCCGCCGAGGATGGCGCCGCCGGCGAAGCCGCCCCCGGGGGAGGAATGGCCGTTGAGCACCACGGCCGCCCCAAAGAGGGCGATGACCGGGAAAAGCACCAGGGACGAGGCCCGCAGGATGTCGTCCCCGTGCAGGTCCCCGCCGGTAAGCGACAGGGGGGAGGGGACGGGGCCCTTGGCGTCGTCCCGGTCCAGGCGCAGAAGCATCATGACCGCGCAGGAGGCCAGAAACAGCACCGAGGATTCCCCAAGGGTGTCAAAGGCACGGTAATCCAGGATCATGCCGGAGACGAAATTGACCGCGCCGGTCTCCTCCGGCCCCCGGCTGATATACCGGTAGGAGACTTCGTTGTTCACCGGCGCGTCGACGCGGCCCAGCGCAGGCAGGGCGGAAACGGTCCGGAGCAGGAAAAACACGATCCCGCCGCACACGATGACCGCCAGAAAGCGGTACAAAAGCCGGGCCTGTCTTTCCCCCCGGGTGACGGACCAGTGGTGGAGACGGGCGTACAGGTCGCTTTCCCGCTCCCGGTCCCGCCGGGCCTTTTCCTGGAAGGCGTCCTCCGCCTGTCCGGCTGCCTCGGCAGAGGGGGCGGCGGGGGGCGTTTCGGCCTGGGTCATTTCCCGGTCGAGGCCGGTGAAGCCGTTTGTCAGCCAGTCGGATACGCGCTTGTGCGCCGAGGCGGGGTAACGATCATTGATCTTCGGCATGGGTGGCTCCTTTTCCCCCGTTTTTCGCTGCGCGGTCCACGGCGCGCAGACGGGCGAGGGCGGCAAAAAAAAGAATGCCGGTCACGCCTGCCCCCACCGCCGCCTCCGTCAGGGCCAGGTCCGGAGAGCGCAGCAGGATCCACAATACGCTCATGACCACGCTGTAAGTCATCAAAAGGATGATGGAGCCCAGAAGAGAGCGGGTGAAGGAGACCGATACGGCACAGACCAGGAGAAAAGCCAGCAGAAGACAGGCAAGCAGATTCACAGGCGGATTTCCTCCGTTTCTTTGGATATGGCGGGGTTGGTCCGGGCCTCCAGTTGGGCGATCAGATGGCTTGAAACCGGGGAAGCCATCCACATGAATACAAGCAGCACCAGGCATTTGAGGGCAGAGACCCCCTCCGGCGCGCTGATGAAAAGGCCGCTCATGACCATCAGGAGGCCGAAGGTGTCCCCCAGGGCGGCAGCGTGCATGCGGCTGAGAGTGAACCTGAAGCGGAATACTCCCACCACCTCCAGGACAAAAACCAGGAGGGACAGGCCCAGGAGGACCGCCGTCAAAAGAAAACGAAGGGTCTCAGACATCGGCGGCGTCTCCTTTCCCTTTCTTCCTGCGCTCGGTGCTCAGCCAGATCCGGCAGAAGACCATCACCGCAAGGAAGGACATGGCCGCGTACAGAAGGGCGGCATCCATCAGATATCCCTCCCGGAGCATGACGCTCAGGAGCACGATCATGGCGATGACCATGGCGGAGATCATGTTGACGCAGATGATGCGGTCCGTGGGACGGCGGACCGTGGCCGCCCGGATCAGGAGCACCAGGATCAGCACGGCAAGTATTAGCAGCGAAAGGGTGTAGAGCACCCGGTAGGCTTCTTCTAACACGCTTCCCGCCCCCTTTCCCCTTCAAGGGCCTTCAGGCGTTTTTCAAAGGCGCTGTCCCTCAGGCCTTCTGCGAAGGAGGTGTCCAGGCAGTGGACTGACAGCGTGCGCCCCGAGAGGGACACCGTAATGGTGCCAGGGGTCAGGGTGATGGAGGAGGCCAGCACGGCCCTGAGGAGCGGGGAGTCAAGGCCGGTGTCAAAGGTGACCAGACAGGGCTCGGTTTCCACCCGGAGGTTGAGGATCAGCCTCATGACGCGCAGGCAGGCAAGCACCATCTCCTTCACAAGGAAGCAAAGATAGCCAAGGATCCCCGGCAGAAGGCGCAAAAGGCGGCCCTCTTTTTTCAGGGAATAGCCCAGGGCACCGGCGCAAAGCCAGAAAAGGAGCGCCGAAAGGGGAAGGGCAAAAATCAGCACGTCCCAGCCGGCTCTGCCGCAGAACAGGAAAAAGAGGGCGACAAACAGCAGAAACATGGTTCCTCCAAAGAAAAGCGGAAACAGCGGCCGCAGTACTTGTCCGGAAAGAAAGCAGCGATATTGTACGATAGCGGAAGGGAAAAGTCAATGAAAGAGAACCTATTATACAGGGCTTACGCATGCACGGGACATTCCGGGCGGAAGGAATGGAAACGGAAAACACAAAAAACGCCCCCTTTTTGGATCCCGGGGGCAAGGGAAAGGGCGGAAGAGAACGCGCCTATGCTTCCAGGGCGACTTTGTCCACGATGTCCGTCAGGTTTTTCAGCCCGGTGACAAAGCCCTTGGAATTGTCCAGGCGGAAATCCGCCGCAGCACGGTAATAGCCGATCTCGCGGGAGTACTCGTTGATGATATCCTTGTGGTCGCCGCCGGCAAGGCCGGGCCGCCGGTCGGTTTTGATGTCGGAGAGGATCTGGTCCAAAGGGCGGTCCACAAAGACGATGATGCCGTGGTTTTTCATCAGGGTCACATTCATGGCGTCGTTGCAGATCCCGCTGCCGGTGGATACGATGCAGGGATCCTGCCCGGCCATCTCCATCAGGACACCGGTTTCGGCGTTGCGGAACAGATCCTCCCCGAGGACGGCGTAGACGGTACTGACCGAGGACAGGCCCATCATTTCGCATACGCGCTGGTCCGTATCCACAAAACGCAGGTTCATATTCTGGGCCAGCTTGCGGCCAAGGCTGGTTTTCCCGGCCCCAGCCATGCCGACGATAAAAATATGCAGTTTGAGCATGGCTGTATTCCTCCTGGCAGGTATGGGAAAGGAGAAGAGCGGCAGAGAACCAAAAAAGAACAGAAAAAATACAAAAGTGCAGAGTTAGTAAATAAATTATACCATGGGAGAAAGAGAAACGCAAGCAAAATTTCAAATCCGGACAAATGAATCCCAAATGCTGCAAACACAGGAGGAGGGGAGGGGCAAAAAAAGCCCCCCCGGGACGGGGGGCTGGGGGAAGAAACAAATAAAAAAAGCGCTGCGGCAATGCCGGCAGCGTTTTTGGTTCCATCAGCGACGGCCAAGTTCTTTGATCTTGGCAGCCTTGCCCTGACGGCCGCGCAGGTAGTAAAGCTTGGCCCTGCGGACCTTGCCCTTGCGGATGACCGTTACGGAATCCACGCGGGGGGAATGAAGGGGGAAGGTGCGTTCCACACCGATGCCGTAGGAAACACGGCGGACGGTGAAGGTTTCGCGGCTGGAGCCGTTGCGCTTGGCGATCACGGTGCCCTCGAACGCCTGAAGGCGCTCGCGGCTGCCTTCTACGACCTTGACCTGTACGCGGACAGTGTCGCCGACGTTGAAGGAAGGCAGATCGGAACGGAGCTGCGCCTGCTCGATGGAGCGGATGATTTCGCTCATGGGAGTGTCCTCCTTTCCTCATAGACGTTCATGCACGGCCTTTGGCCTGTACAGCGGACCGTCCGTTTGACACAAAAAAGATTATAGCATACAGCGTGGAGGGAAGCAAGGGTTTTTTTACTTCTTTCGGCGGAAAAATGATTGCAAACAAAGGGGGAATATGATATGATGCAGGATAGTGTTCCGTCGGAAAAGATGGGGCGGGGCGCAATGCAGCCGAACGGGCTTGATACGGAGGGTGTTCATGTCTTATAGTGTTGAGAAAATTTCCGGCAACCAGGTGAAAATCAAATTTACGGTGGATCAGCAAAAGTTTGAGGAAGCCATGAAGAAGGCGTACCTCAAGATCCGGTCCCGGGTTACCATTCCCGGATTCCGCAGGGGAAAAGCCCCCCGGAAACTGATCGAAAATATGTATGGGGAAAGCGTTTTTTATGATGAGGCCATGGATCAGCTTTTCCCGGATGTGTACAGCGAAGCGGTGGACGCGGAAAAGATCGAGACGGTGGACCGTCCGGAACTGGATGAGATCACCCAGATCGGCACCGGCAAGGACCTGGAGTTCAGCGTCAAGGTCTATGTCCGCCCCGAGATCACCCTTGGGGATTACAAGGGCCTGAAGGCGGACCGCTATGTGCATACGGTGACGGACGAAGAGATCCAGAGCCGCATTGACAGGGACGTGGAAAAAGCCACCACCACCCAGGATGTCACCGACCGCGCCCTTGAAAAGGGAGATGTCGCCAACCTGGATTACGCCGGCACCGTGGACGGCGTCGCCTTCGCGGGCGGCACGGCCCAGGGACAGACCCTGGAGATCGGCTCCGGCATGTTCATCCCCGGCTTCGAGGATCAGATGGTGGGCATGAACGTGGGCGAGGAAAAGGACCTGAAAGTCACCTTCCCGGAGAAGTACCAGGCGGAAGAACTGGCGGGCAAGGAAGCCGTTTTCCATGTGAAGCTCAACGGCATCCAGAGCAAGGTCAAGCCCGCCCTGGACGATGAGTTCGCCGCCGACGTGTCCGAATTCTCCACCTTTGAGGAGTACAAGGCCGACATTGCCAAGAAGCTCCAGGACCAGGCCAACGAGAATGCGGATACCGAGGTGGAAAACACCCTGATCCAGGCGGCGGTGGACGCCTCCGACTGTGACATCCCCGCGGCCATGATCGACAGCGAGCTGGACGTGATGATGCGCGAAATGAGCATGCGCATGGCCTACCAGGGCATCCGCATGGAGGATTTCCTCCGCTATACCGGCCAGACCATGGATCAGCTGAAGGAAGGCCGCAGGAGCGAGGCCCAGAACCGCGTCAAGATGCAGCTGGTGCTTGAGGCCATCGGCAAGGCCGAGAACCTTGAGGTCAGCGACGAGGACGTGGACAAGGCCGTGCGCGAGGAAGCGGAACGGGAAGGCCGGGAGTACGAAGAGTTCAAGGCCGGCCTGAACGACCGTCAGAAGGATTATCTGCGGGAGAACGCCGTCCTGCGCAAGACCGTGGAGCTGATCAAGTCTTCCGCCGTGATCACGGAAAAGAACGAATCCGAGCGCATCCAGGCCGAGGACGCCGTGAACGCGGTCAACCAGGCTGTCAGCGCCGTGGAGCAGATCGCCGGGGATGAGGCGGCCGAGGAGGAAAAGGGCGAATAATCCCGGGCCCTGAAATACGTCAAGTCCGGTCCCGCGGATGGAACGCCGCGGGACATTTTTCCCGCCAGGAAAGGAGGCGCAGGCAGATGTCGCTTGTCCCTTATGTCATTGAACAGACCGCGCACGGAGAGCGCGCCAGCGATATTTATTCCAGGCTTCTCAAGGACCGGGTGGTCTTCCTTGGAAGCGAGATCAACGACCAGGTGGCCAATTCCATCGTGGCCCAGCTTTTGTTCCTGGAAACCGACAACCCGGACGCGGATATCAACCTGTACATCAATTCCCCCGGGGGCTCCGTGACGGCGGGCATGGCCATTTACGACACCATGAACTATGTCAAGTGCCCGGTCCGGACCGTGTGCCTTGGAATGGCGGCGTCCATGGGGGCGTTTCTGCTGATGGCGGGGGAAAAAGGCAAGCGTCTGGCCCTGCCCAACAGTGAGATCATGATCCACCAGCCCTCCGGCGGCGCCTCCGGGCAGTCCACGGACGTAACCATCCAGGCCCAGTGGCTGGGAAAGATCAAGGAAAAAATGACCCGGATGATGAGCGAAATGACCGGCCAGCCCCTGGAAAAGGTGGCGGTGGACGTGGAGCGCGATCATTTCATGTTCGCCGAAGAAGCCCTCTCCTACGGCATCATCGACGAAATCTACCAGCCCAAGAAGCGCGTCAGTCTGTAATCGTACATTCAATTTAGAGGTGGATATGCCAGGCAAGAACGATTTTTCATCCAGACGGCCCAGGTGCTCCTTTTGCGGGAAGACCCAGGACCAGGTCCGCAGACTGATCGCCGGACCGGATGCGTATATCTGTGACGAGTGCGTTTCCCTCTGCCAGGAAATCATGGCGGACGATCTGACCATGCCGTCCGCCGCTTCCACGCCGAGGATGAAGGACGTGCCCACCCCCGCGAAGATGAAGGAGATCCTGGACGGATACGTCATCGGCCAGGAGGAAGCCAAAAAAAGCCTTTGCGTGGCGGTCTACAACCATTACAAGCGGATCGGCGCGCCCTCCCGGAAGGATGACGTGGAACTCCAGAAATCCAACATCCTGATGATCGGGCCCACGGGCTGCGGCAAGACCTATCTGGCCCAGTCCCTGGCGCGGATCCTGAATGTTCCCTTCGCCATCTCCGACGCCACCAGCCTGACCGAGGCCGGCTACGTGGGCGAGGACGTGGAAAACATCCTTCTGAGGCTGATCCAGGCTGCCGGCGGAGACATCAAGGCTGCCGAACGGGGCATCATCTACATTGACGAGATCGACAAGATCTCCAAAAAAAGCGAAAACGTGTCCATTACCAGGGACGTGAGCGGGGAAGGCGTGCAGCAGGCCCTGCTCAAGATCCTGGAGGGGACCGTGGCCAGCGTACCGCCCCAGGGCGGACGCAAGCATCCCCAGCAGGAATGCCTCCAGATCGACACCACCAACATCCTCTTTATCTGCGGCGGCGCTTTTGATGGACTGGAGTGGATCATCTCCCGCCGGGTCGGCAAAAAAATGCTGGGCTTCGGCTCCAACCCCGTGGGTGAAAAAGAGAGGAACGTGGGGGATACCCTGAGACAGCTCCGGCCGGAAGACCTTCTTAAATTCGGCCTGATCCCGGAGTTCATCGGAAGGCTGCCGGTCACGGTGACGCTGGACGCCCTGGATGAGCAGGCCCTGATCCGGATCCTGACCGAGCCGAGAAACGCGCTGGTCAAGCAGTACCAGCGGCTGTTTGAAATGGACAAGGTGGACCTGCATTTTGAGGAGGAGGCCCTCAAGGCCATCGCCCATCAGGCCATGGAGCGGAAAACCGGTGCCCGCGGACTGAGGTCCATCATCGAAAAGGCGCTTTTGAATCCCATGTTCGAGATCCCCGGCAGCAAGAATATCCAAAGCTGCACGGTGACGGCGGATGTGATCACCAGCGGCGCGGAGCCGGTGCTGACCCTGGAGACGCCCAAGCGCAAGAGCAAGGCCAGCGAGAAGCCGGCCCTTGAAAACGTTGAAAACAAGGACACCCTTGGCGCTGTCTGACGGAAACGTCTTATTAGGCATTTGGAAATATTCGCCCGCGTTCGCCTTTGAACGCGGGCGTTGCTTTCCGGGAGGACGGGGATTTTTTTACACCCTGGCTTGAAGGGTTTTTTACACCCCGGCCTGAAGGGGTGTTGCAAAAGCCAATCGTTTCCTCTATAATCACATTTTGAGGCGCTTCAAGCGCAAAGTATCCCTTTCAAGGAGGCCGTATGCCCAAATCAAAAGAAAACACAAAATCGTACCCGCTGATCCCCCTGCGGGGATTGACGGTTTTTCCGCATATGGTGATTCATTTTGACGTTGGACGGCCTGCTTCGGTGGAGGCCCTGGAGAGGGCCATGGCCGACGACCAGACCGTGCTGCTGGTGACGCAGAAAAACGCCGAGACCGAGCAGCCTTCCAAAAAGGACCTGTACGGCGTGGGCGTTCTGGCCAAGGTAAGGCAGGTATTGAACCTGCCGGGCGACAACCTGCGCGTCCTGGCGGAGGGGGAGAAACGCGCGGTCATCAGGAAGCTGGTGCGCACCGAGAACCATCTGCGGGCGGAGGCCAACGTGGTCCGCGAAAAAGGCGGGACGGCGCTTGAGGCCCAGGCGATGATGCGCGTGGCCCGGGAAAAGCTGGAGACCTACGCCGAGCACACCGGCCAGGTCCCGTCGGAGACCCTTCAGTCCGTAAACGGCATCGAGGACGCGGGCATGATGGCGGACGTGATCGCCTCGAACGTTCTGACCCGTCTGGAGGACAGGCAGAGCGTCCTGGACGAAACCGAGCCGCTGCCCAGACTTGAAAAGGTCTGCGCCCTGCTGATGCGGGAGACGGAACTGGCAGGGGTGGAGCGCTCCATCCAGGAACGGCTTAAGAGCCAGGTGGACAAGAACCAGAAGGATTATTACCTTCGGGAGCAGATCAAGGCCATCCAGGAGGAACTGGGGGACAAAGACGGCGGCGACGTGGAGGATCTCAGGGAACGGCTTGAAAAGACCCCGCTCAGCGACGAGGCCCGGGAGAAGGTGCTCAAGGAGCTGGACCGGATCACCCGCATGGCGCCCGGCATGCCCGAGATCACGGTCTCCAGGACCTGGGTGGAATGGGTGCTGGACCTTCCCTGGGGCGTTGAGACCAAGGACAACCTGGACCTCAGGCGCGCGAAAAAGATCCTGGACGAGGACCATTACGCCATGGAACGGGTCAAGGAAAGGATCATCGAGTTCCTGGCCGTACGTGCGATGAAGGCCGCCGCGAAGGAGGACACGGCCCTCAAAGGCCCCATCCTCTGCTTCGCGGGCCCTCCGGGAGTGGGCAAGACCTCCATCGTCCGGGCCATCGCCCGGGCCATGGGCCGCAAGTATGTCCGCATGTCCCTGGGCGGGGTCCGGGATGAGGCGGAGATCCGCGGACATCGCCGCACCTATGTGGGCGCGATGCCGGGCAGGATCATCGCGGGCATGAAGAAGGCCGGGTCCATGAATCCCCTGTTCCTGTTTGACGAGATCGACAAAATGAGCAGCGATTTCCGCGGAGATCCCGCCAGCGCCATGCTGGAAGTGCTGGACGGGGAGCAGAACGACCGCTTCGCGGACCATTATATGGAGATTCCTGTGGACCTGAGCCGGGTGATGTTCGTGACGACGGCCAATACCGTGGACGCCATCCCTCCCGCCCTGCGGGACCGCATGGAGATCATTGAGGTGCCCAGCTATACCGAGGAGGAAAAGCTGAACATCGCCAGGAAGCACCTCCTGCCCAAGCAGCTTGAGGCCCACGGCTTTGAGAAAAAGAGCGTGCAGGTCCCGGACGCGGTGATGAAAACGCTGATCGAGGGCTGGACCCGGGAAGCGGGGGTACGTGAACTGGAAAGGATCATCGCCAAGGTGACGCGCAAGGCCGCCGTGGAACGGATGAACGGCGGGGAACTGCCCATCAAAGTAACGGGGACGAAGCTGGAAGAATACCTGGGGGGCCCCAGATTTTTGAGGGAGATGCCGGAAAAGGCGCCCCTGACAGGCATCGTCAACGGCCTTGCCTATACCGAGGTCGGCGGCGAAACATTGACGGTGGAATGCCTCGCGATGCCCGGGACCGGCCAGCTGACGCTGACAGGGAAGCTGGGAGAGGTCATGCAGGAAAGCGCCAGGGCGGCCCTTTCCTATGTGCGCGCCCACGCAAAGGAGTGGGGCGTTCCGGAGGGCTTTGCCAAGGAGACCGATCTCCATGTGCATGTGCCGGAGGGCGCGGTCCCCAAGGACGGGCCTTCCGCCGGCGTGACCCTGCTGTCGGCCATGGTGTCGGCGCTTTCGGGCAGAAAGTGCCGTCAGGACGTGGCCATGACCGGGGAGATCACCCTGCGTGGGCGGGTCCTTCCCATTGGCGGTGTGAAGGAAAAACTGCTGGCGGCTTACCGCGCAGGGATCAGGTGCATCCTTCTGCCCGAGGAAAACCGCAAGGACCTGGAGGACATTCCGCCCTATGTGCTGGATTCCTTTGAGATCCATTACGCCCGGCAGGCGGAGGACGTATTGTCCCTGGTCCTTCTGGAAAAGGAATAAGAGGCCGCAGGACAGGGACCCGGAAAGGAAGAGAGCATGGAAATCAGAAACGCCCGCTTTGTCACCTCCATGGCCCAGTACCGGGAAACGGAACCGGGCCTGAAGCAGATCGCCCTTTGCGGACGCAGCAACGTCGGCAAAAGCAGCTTGATCAACTGCGTGACCCGCAGGAGCAAACTGGCCAAAGTGGGCGCGGCCCCCGGGAAGACCCGCCTGATCAATTTTTTTGAGATCAACGGGGAGTTTTATCTGGTGGACCTGCCCGGGTATGGCTACGCCAAGGCCGGCAAGGCGGAAATAGAGCGCTGGGGCGCCATGATGGAAGACTATTTTTCCGCTTCCGGACAGCTCTGCGGGGCGGTCCATGTGGTGGATATCCGTCATGAACCCACTGCTGACGATGTGCAGATGAACGCCTTTCTCCGTGCCAGGGGCATACCGTTCATCGTCTGCGCGGGGAAATGTGACAAGATCAGCCGCGGCGCCAGAATGAAATACCTGGCCCCGGTCCTGCGCGCACTTCAGGTGCAGCCCTGGCAGGTGATCTGCTTCTCCAGCGAGACCGGAGACGGAAGGGAAGCGCTCCTGGAGGCGCTGGAGGGTTTCCTGAACCCCGGGACCTGAAGACGGGAGGGGACCGGGCCGACGGGGAGGAGATGGAAACGGCTTCCAGCCTTCCGGCGGGGAAATTTATTGGTTCTGCCTATTGCCTATACAGGAAAAGCGTTGTATAATGCGCTCACGTCAGGTTGGATAAAACTTCGATGAATGTGACTACGGAGGCGTTGATATGCGTCTGATCAAGTGCCCGCGCTGTGAACTGAACTACATCAATGAGGACGAGGGATTCTGCAAGGTCTGCAAAAGGGAAATGAAGGGCGAAAGCTACCGGGAGGAAACGGAACTGTGCACGGTCTGCAATGAGCGCCCTGTGATGCCTGGAAAGGACATCTGCTATTTCTGCTACAAGGAGATCCAGTCCTCGGAGGAAAGCACGGACGATACGGAAACGGCGGTCAGCGTAGACGTAGGCATCGACCCGGTCTCTTCCATGGATGAGATGATCCCGGATGAGGAGAACGACATTCCGGAAGGGGAATACAAGGAAATCGAAAACGAAATGAGCCTGGACGAAATGGGAGAAGAAGAAGAACTGAATGACGACGGGGACGACGACGGGGAAGATTAAGACATGAGGCTTTTTGCCATTGCCGACCTTCATCTCCCGGGCGGAAAGAACAAACCCATGGACGTGTTCGGACGGCATTGGGAGGGGCATTTTGAGAAAATCTGCAATTCCTGGCGGAAAAACGTTTCCCAAGAAGACACGGTGCTGCTCCCGGGGGACCTGAGCTGGGCCATGCAGATGGACGAGGCCCTGGAGGACCTGAAAAGCATCGGCGCGCTTCCGGGAAGGAAGATCCTTCTTCGGGGGAACCACGATTATTGGTGGGGCAGCATCGGAAGACTGCGCGCCCTGCTTCCGGAAGGCATGTACGCTCTCCAGAACGATGCCCTTCAGCTGGGGGATCTCACCTTCGCCGGGTCCAGAGGCTGGACCCACCCGGAGGGAGGAAACGAGGAGGACCGGAAAATCTACGACCGGGAGCTGATCCGGCTCAAAATGTCCCTGGACCGGGCGAAAGCCCTGGGCGGGCGGCTGGTGGTGATGACCCATTATCCGCCTCTGGACGAAAAGCATCATGACACCCCCGTTTCCCTTTTGATCCGTCAATATGGACCGACGGACGTGGTTTACGGCCATCTCCATGGCGCTTCCCTCCGCTCTGCCTTTAACGGGGAGAAGGACGGTATCCGCTATCACTGTGTTTCCTGCGACGGACTGGGCTTTGCCGTCAAGGAGATCCCGCCGTCCTCAGATGGATTTTGATTGCTGCCCGTGACGGCGCCGCCGCTTCCCTGAAAGGGGAGCGGCCTTCTTTATTTTTGGGTCCCTGGAGGAGATTTCCGGAAAATAACGAAATGTTAATTTATCGGCAAAAAACCGTAATATTTTTTTCATAAAAACAACAATTTGAAAAGGAACCTTGGGTACACCGAAAAGCATGTCCGCAATATATGGGGATGATTGGAGAAAAGAAGAAATATGCTTGCAAATTTATTACAAAAATATTAAAATTAGATTTCAACAAATCAAAAAGTCGGTTAAAATCCTTCTTGTCAAACCAAAAGAAGTGGTATAAAATGCAGATATAGGCCACAAAGTGGCGAACAGTGGTGGAAGAGGGATGAGACAAGGATGAAGGAGAACCGTGAAGCCCCGGGAAACGGCAGCGCGCAGGACCAAACGGTTTCCGGATCCCCTGACACGCCGGACCTGGACTTGGGCTTTACAGGAAAATACACCCACGGTCTGGACACGAAAGGGCGGCTGATCGTCCCCGTCTCGTTCCGGGAGGCACTGGGAAGTAAGTTCGCGGTGTGCCCGTCGCCCGATTTTCGCAAGATCGCCGTCTATCCGATACAGGCCTGGCTGGAAAGGCGGAACGAGTATGTGGCCCTGTGCCGCAAGGACGTCAAGGTCCGCAGGATCCTGGATATGTTTACCAAGTATTCCTATGTGGACAGCGAAATGGACGGCCAGGGAAGGCTGCTGCTTCCCGCGGCGCTGAGGCAGAAGATGCTGGGCGATGCTCGGGAAGTGGACGTCAACGGCGCCTATGATCACATCGTGGTGCAGGATGCCCGGATCTCCGAGCAGGAGGACGCGTCCTTTGAAGCGGATTTTCCGGACGTTTACGCCTTTGTTTCCCAGGTGCAGCGGGAACAGTAACCGGTTGACGATAGAAGAAGGGAGGGATTGAACGTGAACATCAAAACCGGCCGTTACGCGTCGGTTGGTCTGGTCACGGCATCCAGCGGTTCAAGATTCGGCGTAAGGGACAATGTAAGCCTGCCGGACGCGGACGCGGGAACCGAATTGGAGTCCTGCTTCAGGGCGGATCCCTCCAGGGTAGAGAGCAGGAAGGCGGAACCGAAAAAGATCTCCCTGAAGGCGGCCATTTCGGTGATCACGGTGGCCGTGCTGCTTGGCATCGTGGCCGTATCCAACAGCATTGGCGAATACAACCGGACCGCGGAAAAGCTGGAGGACCTTTACAGGAGCATGAACCAGACCCGTCAGGACAACATTGTCCTGTCCGGCCAGGTGGCGTCGGCCAGGGAACTGACCCGTATCGGCTATATCGCGGTGACCGAGCTGGGCATGGTGGCGTCGGACGAAACCAACACCGTGGTGATGTATATGCCCGAGGTGGAAAAATACGCTGCGGCGCCCGGAGACGGGCCGGCGGAGACAAAGGCGGAGAGCACCAGGATGCCAACGCAGTCCGGTGTCCGTGCAGAGAGGTAGCTTCGGGCAGGAAAAGGAAAGGAAGATCCGGCCGGCGGCAGCAGCCGGCCTGTGCCTGAAGGGGTCCGGGGGATCGCAGCCCGGCCCCCCTTTCCGGCTTTCCCGTCAGATTAAAAACGTTTGAAAGGCGAAACTATGCGACTTTCGGAATTGTGCCGCCTGTGTCCGGACGAAGTCCTTTCGGTCCGGGGAGACGCTGAATTGGAAAACCTGAGCATGGATTCCCGGAAAAAAAGTCCGGGTTCCCTGTTTTTCTGCATTTCCGGGGCGAACTATGATTCCCACCGGTTCGCATCCCAGGCGGTGTCTAACGGCGCGGCGGCCCTGGCAGTGGAAAAATGGCTGGAGGAGGACGTGCCGCAGGTGCTGGTCCGCAATGGCAGACAGGCCATGACGGCCATGTCGGCCGCCTTTTTCGGCTGGCCGGCCAGGCAATTGAAGATGCTTGGCATCACTGGCACCAAGGGAAAGACCACGACCAGCTATCTGGTGAAGGCCATCATGGAGAAGGCCGGCTTCCGCTGCGGCCTGATCGGCACCACGGGCAACATGATCGGGGACCGGTACCTGAAAAGCGAGTTTACCACGCCGGAGCCCATCGACCTCCACAGGACCCTCAGGCAGATGGTGGATGAAAAGGTGGACTGCGTCAGCATGGAGGTGTCCGCCCACGCGCTGGCCATGGGAAGGCTCAAAGGGGTCCAGTTCGAGGCGGGCTGCTATACCAATCTTTCCCAGGACCATTTGGACCTGTTTGGAACGATGGAAAACTACTTCCAGTGCAAAAAAAGCTTTTTTGCCCCGGAATGGATCCACAACGCCGCCATCAACGCCGACGACGAAAGAAGCGAACGCATCCGGCAGGGCCTGAAGGTTCCCTTCATGACCTATGGCATCGCGGCCAACGCGGACCTGTACGCCAGGGATATCGAGATCACCGAAAACGGGGTCAGCTTCATCCTGGCGCTCTCCGGGCTCAAGGAGTTCCCCGTTCATCTCAAGCTGACAGGCATGTTCAACGTGTACAACGCTTTGGCGGCCGCCTCCATGGGCATGATCATGGGCGTTCATCCGCAGGTGATCTGCCAGGCGCTGGAGAGCGTGCAGGCGGTGCCCGGCCGGGCTGAAATGCTTGAAACCGATACCCCCTACAAGGTCATCCTGGATTATTCCCATTCGCCGGATGCCCTGGAGAACATTCTGACCACCGTAAGGGAATTCTGCCGCGGCAGGGTGATCTGCGTCTTTGGCTGTGGCGGGGACAGGGACCGTCTCAAGCGGCCGCTGATGGGGGAGATCAGCGGAAAGCTGGCGGATTTGAGCATCCTGACCAGCGACAACCCGAGGACCGAGGATCCTTTTGAGATCCTGGCCGCCATCGAAGAGGGGATCAGGAAAACCAACGGGGAATACAGGGTGATCGAAAACCGCAGGGAAGCGATCCGGTACGCGCTGGAGAACGCCGGGGAAGGCGACCTGATCATTCTCGCCGGAAAGGGCCATGAGACGTATCAGGAGATCATGGGGGTCAAGCGACCGTTCAACGAGAAAACGGTGGTCCAGCAGCTGCTTTCCCAGATGCAGAACAAATAAGGCGGGTCCGCCCCCTGAAAGCGGCGGGCCTTGTGCCGCCCGCCGGGCAGGGCCTTCCCTTCCCGGATGCGGGAAGGATTGCGCGGCGGGTTTCCGCCGCGTTTTGATTGAAAAAGATCGCTTACGGGAGGATAAAAGCGTGGAACTGAAAGAGAGAGAGAGGATCCTTGAAAAGGGAAGCGCCTTTGCGGGCAAGTCTGTTCTGGTGGTGGGCATGGCAAGAAGCGGCGTTGCGGCGGCAAGGCTGGCGAGGGCTGTGGGCGCCCGGGTGACGGTGAGCGACACCAAGGAGGCCGCCCTTCTTGAGGAAGCCCTGCTCCCCCTGAGGGAGGGGGACTATGCCATGGCCCTCGGGCAGGACGGATGCGGCGCGCTGGCGGGACAGGACTACGTCATCCTCAGCCCCGGGGTGCCCCAGGACGCTCCTGTGGTCCTGAAGGCCCGCAGGGAAAAGATCCCGGTACTGGGGGAAATGGAATTCGCCTCCAGACTCTGCCCGTGTCCTTATACGGCGGTGACCGGCACCAACGGGAAAACCACCACCGTGACCCTTTTGGGGGAAATGTTCCGCGCCCAGGGCATCGCTTCTTCTGTCTGCGGGAACATCGGCTATCCGATGGCGGCTGCCTGCGCCGAGGCGTCCCGGGAGGACATCCTGACGGTGGAGGTCTCTTCCTTCCAGCTGGAGACCACTTCCCGGTTTCATCCGAGGGCGGCCGCGGTGCTGAACGTGACGGAGGACCATCTGAACCGTCACGGGACCATGGCGGTCTATACGGGGCTGAAGAAGCACATCTTTGATGCCATGGATGCCTCCGACACGGCGGTGCTCAACCGGGAAGACCCGCTGACCTTTGCCATGGCGGAAGACCTCCGGCCCCACGTTCTCTTCTTTTCCTCGGCCCGGGAGGTGGAGGAAGGGGTCTTCGCGCGGGACGGCAAGGTCATCGTCCGCATGGGTGGACGGGAAAAAGAGCTGCTTCCGGCAGAGGAGATCTACATTCCGGGCCGGCACAACCTTGAAAACGCCATGGCGGCCGCTGCCCTGGCCCTCTCCATGGGGGTGGACGAGGAAGCGGTGCGCAAGACCCTGAGGACCTTCAGGGGGGTGGAGCACCGCATCGAATTTGTCCGGGAGAAGGACGGCATCCGCTATATCAATGACAGCAAGGGGACCAACTGCGATTCCACGGAGAAGGCCATCGACGCGATGACCCTTCCAACGGTGCTGATCCTGGGCGGGTATGACAAGCACGTTTCCTTTGACCGGCTGTCCGAAAAGATCCGCAGGAATCCCTATATCCGTCACTGCGTGCTTCTTGGCGCTACGGCCTCCAAAATCAGGGAGAGCCTGCTTAGGGCCGGGTTTGAGGACTACACGGAGGCCGAGTCCCTCAGGGACGCGGTGGAAAAGGCCCGGGACGCGGCAGGCGAAGGCTGGAACGTGCTTCTTTCCCCGGCCTGCGCTTCGTTTGACATGTTCTCCTGCTTTGAGGAACGCGGAACCCTTTTCAAGCAGATCGTCAACGGACTGTAAATCAACCTTTGAGGAGCTGGAAGGGAGGCAGGTCCGTGGTTTACCGGAAAAAAGCGAAAAACGGGTCCCCGTGGATCTGGGCGGCGCTGACCGTGCTCCTGATGGCGGCGCTGGCCGTCATCCTGAACGAAACGGTCTTTCGCATCCGGCAGGTAGAGGTGGAGGGGCTCAAAACCATTTCCGCCCGGGAGGTGCTGGCCCAATGCGGCCTTGAGAACGGGATCAGTTATTTTTCCGTCCGTGAGGAGGAGATCCGGGACGGCATCAACCGGAACCGGTACCTGGTGTATGAGGGAATGGAAAAAACCTTCCCCGACCGTCTGACCCTCCATGTCCGGGAGAGGGAAAAGCTGGCGTGCGTCAACGTGCACAATGCCTGGTACCTGATGGACGAGAACGCTTTCGTCCTGGAAAAATGCGGAGATGAAAAAGAGACCTCGGGCTGCATCCGGGTGGCGGGCCTCAATACCCGGGAGGCGAAGCCGGGGCAGGTGATTTCCTATACAAATCAGCTGCAGATGTCTGCCTGCACCGCCGTCCTGAAGGAACTGAAGGTCCAATCTGCCCTGGATGCTTTTTCCGAGGTCAACGTGGCGGACCCGTCGGATGTGTACCTGACCAGCGTTTCCGGGTTCGTCATCAGCCTTGGAAAGCCCGAGGAGCTTCGGGCAAAGCTTCTGACCGCGCGCGGCGTGCTGGAATACATGGATCTTTATCACATGCAGACAGGCATCCTGGACGCGACCGTGCCCGGGTATGCGACTTATACGCCGGGGAACAACTGACCCCGGGCGGAGAGAAGGGAATTTATTTCCAAATCCATATTTTTTTGTTCCAAAGTCTTGTCAAATTATCACAAAACAGTTACAATAAGATGAATGCGTGGATAAGGTCTGTTTTTTGCGTACTTATAACAGGTGACAGGCCTTTGTCCGGTATCCATTGAAGCAGGGGTGAGAGAACCGTGAAGCAATCGATTGCAGCTGTGGACTTTGGAACGAACAAAATCCTCACTGTGGTGGCGGAAATCAACGGCCGTCAGCGCTGCGATATCACAGGCACCGGCATCGCCATGTATGACGGGTATATGGACGGAAACTGGATCAGCCCGGACCTTCTTGTGGAAGCCATCCGCAAGTCCATTTCCGAGGCGGAGGAACAGTCCCACACCCGGATCTCGGAGGTCTATGTGGGGGTCCCCGCGGCTTTTTCCAGGGTGTATACGGTCGAGCCCAAAATTGAGCTTCAGGGCGCGGATCCCAAGGTGACTCTGAAGGACATCGACACGGTGTTCCAGAAGGCCTACGAGCTCCTTGGGGATTTCCAGGGCAGCATCATTCACCGCTCTCCCGCGTGGTTTGTGGTGGACGACGGCAAAAAAACCATGGAACCCACCGGTCTGCGCGGGTATGAACTGAAGGCCATGGTCTCTTTCATCACGGCGGAAAACCCCTTCCTGAGCGACGTGACGGAGCGCTTCCGCTCCATCGGGATCGAGGTCAACGGCTTCTTCTCCACCCCCGCGGGACAGGCGATGCTCTATATCAAGGGGGAGGACAGGGACCGCAAGGCGGTGCTTGTGGACATGGGATACCTGATCACCGAAGTGATGACGGTGGAGGGGGACGCGATCACCTCCATGACCACCATTCCCTTGGGCGGAGGCAATATCGCGGCGGATCTGGCATACGGCCTGAATGTGCCCCTTGAGACCGCCGAGGAGATCAAACGCAATTATGTCTTTGGCATCACCGCGGGGCAGGAGGAATTTGTCACCAATTCCACGGCGGGCGGAAACACGACCTTTAAGCGTGCCCAGGTGGAAGCGGTCCTGGAGCCGCGGGCGGAGGAAATCTGCGAGAAAATCAAAAAAGCCATCGAGGACAGCGGCGTGAAGCTGGGCAACTGGTCGGTGGTCTATTTTACGGGCGGCGGCATGGCCATCAACCGCGGCGGAAGGGAATACCTGGCCGCCAAGCTGAACAGGACGGTGCGGGAGCTGCCCAGAAAAACCGTCAAAATGTCCAGCCCGGCTTATTCCAGCGCCCTGGGATTGGTGGACCTTGTGTTCAGCACTGTGGTCAGCGATGAAGGAACAGGCGGAATCAGCGGCTTTTTCAGAAGCCTTTTCGGCAATTGAGACGCGCGGCCGGAGCAAATGAACTGCGGGAGGAAAGAAACATGCCATTTGAAATCGAGGTAGATCAGAATTCTTTTGCGTCGATCAAAGTCGTCGGCTGCGGCGGCGGCGGGACCAACGCGGTCAACCGCATGGTGGAAGCCGGACTTCGGGGCGTGGAGTTTATTGCCGTCAATACGGATCGTCAGGCCCTGGCCTTGGCCAAGGCGGACACCAAGATACAGATCGGTGAAAAGCTGACCAAGGGGCTTGGCGCCGGCGCGCAGCCCGATATCGGCCGCCGGGCCGCCGAGGAAAGCCGCGAGGACATCGCCCAGGCCATCAAGGGGGCCGACCTGGTTTTCGTGACGGCCGGAATGGGCGGCGGAACAGGCACCGGCGCAGCGCCCATCGTGGCGGAGATCGCCCGGGAAAACAATTGCCTGACCATCGCCGTGGTGACCAAGCCTTTTGCCTTTGAGGGCAAGCAGCGCATGAAAAACGCCGATATCGGCATCAGCGAGCTCAAGCAGAGCGTGGATACCCTGGTGGTGATCCCCAACGACCGTCTTCTGCAGGTGGTCAGCAAGGGCACCACGATCCTTGAGGCCTTCCGCATCGCCGACGACGTGCTCCGGCAGGGCATCCAGGGCATTTCGGACCTGATCAGCCAGCCTGCCCTGATCAACCTGGACTTCGCCGACGTCAAGACAGTCATGGAGTCTGGCGGAATGGCCCATATGGGCATCGGAACCGGAAAGGGCGAGACCAAAACGGTGGAAGCGGCGAAAAACGCCATTGCCAGCCCCCTTCTGGAGACCAAGATCGACGGCGCGAGGAGCGTGCTGATCAACATCACCGGCGGCACGGACATGAGCATCATGGACGTGAACGAGGCTGCCAGCCTGATCATGCAGAACGCCGACAGCGAGGCCAACATCATTTTCGGCGCCGGCATCGACGAGACCATGACGGACGAGGTCCGCATTACGGTGATCGCCACCGGTTTTGAAAAAGGATCCTTCCCCAACCGTCCCCGCAAGCCCGTCAAAGGCGCAGAACGGGGTCAGACGGCCGCGGCGGCGCCCTCCTACAACCCCTATGAGACCCGGGCCAAGGCCCAGGAATCCCAGGAGGATGCCTTTGACGCGCCGGCTCCCACCACCTATGAAGGGGACCAGGGCTACTTTGGCGGCGGCGCCAGGCCCATCGTTCCGCCCAGGACCATGGGCGGCACCTATCAGCCGATGGGCACCAGCTATTATGCCCCGCCCGTTGCGCCTCAGCAGTATGTGCCGCAGCCTTATCAGGCGCCGGCCGCCCCGGCTTCCCAGGGCTACACCGCTCCGGCGTCCTATACGCCCCAGCAGCCGCAGTATCAGCCCCCGGAACAGCCCGAGCCCCAGCCTGTCCAGCAGAATCCCCAGACGGAGAAGGACGATTTGGGCGTACCGGCCTTCCTGCGCAGAAATTCAAAGCATAATTGAGGCCTTGCTGCCTCTGCCGGCGAAAGCCGGCTTTTTCTTTTGCCCGGCTTTTGGCGCCCGGCCGGAAAGGAATCAAACTGTTGCCAAAGCGGACAAAAACTGCTATACTTGCAAAGGAACCCTTTACAGGAGGTGTGTCTCTATGGCTCAGAAAAAAGAGGAGCTGCCTGTGAATGCGGATGTGGATCTGCAGAACGGCGGTACGATTACATACGCGCCGGAAGTAATCTCGACCATCGCTGGCGTTGCCGCCAACGAGATCGAGGGCATTGCCGGCATGTGCATCAGCGGCGGGCTGAGCGACATCATCGGACGCAACAGGAATATCACCCGGGGCGTCAAGGTGGAGATCGGGAGCGAGGAAGCTTCCTTTGACCTTTACCTGATCGTGGAATACGGGCAGCCGATCCAAAAGGTCTGCCACGACGTGCAGGAAAACGTCCGAAAGGCCATTGAGAGCATGACCGGTCTGCATGTGGCCCGGGTCGATGTGCATGTGCAGGGCGTCAGCTTTGAAAAAGAAAAGCAGCAGCAGGAATTGGGCATCGAGGCTTCCAGGAATCCTGCCCTGACCGACGGAAGCGCTTCCGGCCGGAAGGAGCCCTCCGGCAAGACGGAGGACGCGCCCAAGGCCGGCAAAGCCCGCAAAAAGAAGGCTTCCCGGGAGGAGAAGAAGGCCGCCGAGGCGCCTCAGGCCGGGGAACAAACGGCTCAAGAGCCCAAGGAAGACCTGCCTGATGCGGCCGCGGAAGTACAAACGCCCCCGCAGGCGGCTTCCGCCGATGCGCAAGGGGACACGCAGGAGGCGTCCGTTTCTCCGGAGGCGGAGGACGGGGAAATGGAAAACGCCTGGACGGCGGGCCCCAACGCAGGCGGGTTCAGGGAAACGGCCGTTGAGGACGGCAGCAGGGACGCGTGACGTGCTTTTGAACGCGTTCGTTGGATCGCGGTTTATACAGGGCGCTCGAGGGGAGCGCATAAGATGAACGGGGAGGCAGACGATGATGAAGATGAGATTGATCCACCGCATGATTCTTGTGATTGGCGCGCTGATTGTGCTTCTTATCGGTGTTGGCCTGATCGTGTCCGCCTGCGGACTGATTCCGAATTTTACGCTGATTCCCGAAACCGAGACGGAGAGCTTCTACAACTGGAAGCGGATCATTGTGATCGCCTGCGGCGCGTTCCTGGTGCTGTTCGGGGGATATGCCATGCTGTTCCCCGGAAAGCTCCGCTACAGGAAAAAGGATTTCATCGTACAGAAGGGGGAGAACGGAGACCTTCTGATCAGCGTCAAGGCCCTTGAGTCCATGGTAAACAAGTGCGTGGACATGCACGAGGAGATCGAGACCAAGAAAATGGCCATTCTTCCCGGCAAGGACGGCATTTACGTCAACCTGAAGATCGCCATCGCCAACAACGTCTCCATCCCGCTGGCTTCCTCCAGCATCCAGAAGCAGATCAAGCAGTATGTCATGGCCTCCAGCGGCGTGCAGGTTTTGGACGTGAATGTGGCCGTGGACGGAACCAAGGGGGAAGTGGGGTCCGCCTCCAATCCCTATACCGTGGTCCAGGAAGTCAAAGGACCTGAAAAGACCGTGGAAGAGGAAAAGAACGAGGAGAAAAAGCTTCCCCATATGCGCGTGTTCAGCCGGGAGGAGGAGCCCGCGATGGTGCCCGTCGCGCAGGAGCCGGCAGTGGAAGCTGCGCAGGAAGCCGTGAACGGCGCCAGGCAGGCCGCTGAAACGCTGGACCAGGCCGTGGAGAAGGTTCAGGGCGCCGCCGAGGAAGCCCTTGACAAGGCCGCAGAGGCCGGGGAAAAGGCTGTGGATGTTGCGGAGGAGATCGCCAAATCCGTATCCGAGGTCTGACGCGGACCATTTCAAAGAAGGCCTTCAAGGCCTGAAAGGAGCATGATACCATGAATCGGGAAGACAACAGACCCTCGTTTCTGAAGGTGGGAACGCCGCAGTGCGCGCTGTTCTGCGGGTTTTTGGGATTGGTGCTTGCGGTGCTTTTGCTGACCATCGGCTTCTGGCGCACCCTGATGCTGGCCGTGTTTATGCTTCTGGGCGCCTTCATCGGCGGCGTAAAGGATAAGCGGGCCTTTGTTCAGGAAAAGCTGTCCGCCCTTGTCCCCTCCGGCGAGAAGAAACCCTACCGGGCCACGGTCTATCCGGCGGGAATGACCCCGGACAGGAAGACGGCCCCCGCGGCGGAACCTGCCGAGGAGGAAGAAGAAGAGGAAGAGGAAGCCGTCGAAGAAGCGGAAGACGCGCAGACGCCTGCGGAGGACGAGGACGTGTCTGATCCCGTGGAAGAAACAGAGGCGGAAGAAGCGTCGGACAGCGAAGAGGACGACGGCGAGGAAGAAAAGACCTCCTGGAGCGCCGGCCCGGAGACCCGGGACGGACGGTTTGAACGCGCTGCCAAATAAGGGACCGCCATGCCGGGGATCCCCGGCCGAAAAAGCGATAAAGGACGGATTGCAGAAAAATGTCGCGGAAGTCAGCACGGTGCGCCGCCATGCAGATGGTGTTTGAAGACCTCTTCGGAGGGGAAGGCGGGGAGGAGACCCTCCTTGGCCTGATTGCCTATGTTCCCGAGGAAGGGGAGAAGGAATTCATCGAGGGGCTGGTCGCCGGCGTCAGGGAGCATGCCGGGGAGATCGACAGCCTGATTGCTTCCCATCTGCGGAACTGGACCATGGAGCGGATCTCCAGGGTCTCCCATGCCGCGCTGCGGCTGGCGGTGTACGAAATGAAATGGGTACCGGACGTCCCCAAAGGGGTCGTCATTCAGGAAGCGGTGCAGCTGACGCAGCGCTTTGACGAGGAGGCGGAAGGGCGCTTTGTCAACGGGGTCCTTTCGGGCATCCTCAGGGAGATGGAAGAGACCGGGAACCATGAGTGAAAACGGGTATGTGCTGGGGATCGACACCAGCTGCTACACCACAAGCGCAGCCGTGGCCCTGAACGGAACAATCCTGTCCTTTGGCAGAAAACTGCTGCCGGTTGAAAAAGGAGAACGCGGCCTCCGCCAGAGCGAGGCCGTTTTTGCGCATCTTAAACAGCTGCCCGACGTGGTCGGGCAGGTGATGGACGCCCTCGACGTTCCGCCCGGCGCCGTGTGTGTTTCGGCGTCTCCCCGGGACGGGGAGGACTCCTACATGCCGGTCTTCAGGACGGGCCTGTCCTTTGCCCGGGTGCTTTCCTCCTGTCTGAAGATCCCGCTGTTCACAACGACCCATCAGCGGGGACATATCCGCGCGGCCCAAATCGACAGCGGCCTTGAGGACGAAACGTTCCTGGCCGTCCATCTTTCGGGCGGGACGACGGACGTGCTTTGGGTCCGGGCGGACGGACAGATCGAGCTGATGGGAAGCAGCCTGGATCTGCATGCCGGCCAGCTGGTGGACCGCACCGGCGTCCGGCTGGGGCTGCCCTTCCCCAGCGGGAAGGAATTGGAGAAGCTGGCCCTCTCGGGCCGCAGCGCCCAGCGGGTGCCTGTATCCATGGAGGGGGGAAGCTGCCACCTGTCCGGGTGTGAGACCCGTCTTCAGCAGCTTATGGCGCAGGGACTCTCCCCGGAAGACACGGCCGCGGAGGTGTACAGCGTGCTTTCCAGGACCGTGCTCAGGATGCTTTGCGCCGCGGCGGAAAAAAGCGGGATCCGCCGCTGCCTGATCGCGGGCGGGGTGGCCTCCTCCGGGCTATTGAGGACGCTGCTCGACGAGCGGAACCGGAAAAAGGGTCTCGGACTGGAATTGTATTACGGCAGACCGGAGTATTCATCGGACAATGCCGCCGGGGTTGCCCTGATCGGCGAGGAACTCTGGCGCCCGGACCGCCCGGGAAGCCGGGGCGGGGCGCCCAAGGAGGACCGGAGGGAAACCGGGTCGGACGCATATTGAACGGCTGAAAGGGGATTTTGGATGAGTACGATCATGTATGGAGCGCCCTGCGTGGACCAGCTGACCTTGGACCAGTCAAGGAGGGTCGAGGCCCTCCGGGAGAAGGGCGTCAACGTAACCCTGGCAGTGGTCCGGGTCGGCGATGATCCCGCGAGCGAGGTTTATGTGCGGAACAAAAAAAACGCCTGCGCAAAGCTGGGCATCGTTTCCAGGGAGATCCATCTGCCCGGGGATACGGACCAGGAGACCCTTGAAAACTGCCTGGATGCCCTGAGCGCGGACGATGGCGTAACGGGGATCCTGCTTCAGCTGCCCCTTCCGGCACCCCTGAAGGAGCAGGAGGCCCTTTTGCACATCGCCCCGGAAAAAGACGCGGATGGATTCCGCAGCGGGAACTGCGGGACCCTCATTGCCGGCGGAGAGGGGACCTTGCCCTGTACTCCCCGGGGCATCCTGTACATGCTCAAATACTACGGGGTGGAAATGACCGGGAAGCGGGCCGTGGTGATCGGACGCAGCGCCATCGTGGGCAAGCCCTGCGCGCTGATGCTTTTGAACGAGAACTGCACGGTGACCGTGTGCCATTCCAAAACCCAAAACCTGGAAGCGATCACCTCCGAGGCGGACATCGTGGTCGCCGCGGTTGGAAAGGCGGAAATGATCAAGGGAAGCATGCTCAAGGAGGGCTGTGCCGTGGTGGACGTGGGCATCAACCGCACGCCGGAGGGCCTGAAGGGGGATGTGGAATTTGAATCCGCCTCGAAAAAAGCGGCCTTCATCAGCCCGGTGCCGGGGGGCGTCGGAAAGATGACGGTGGCCATGCTGATGGAAAACGTCATCGACCTTGCGGAGAAAGGGGCGGGCCCCGCCGGAAGAAAATGAAATGGACACTGTCGGTCACAGAGCTCAATGAGTATGTGCGTCTGTCCCTTGCGGGGGATCCCATGCTGCGGGACCTGACCCTTTGCGGGGAGATCAGCGGATTCAAAAGACAGGTTTCGGGCCACTGGTATTTTACCCTGAAGGATGACAGGAGCCGGCTGAACTGCGTTTTTTTCAGGCAGAACGCTCAAGGCTGCGCCTTCCTGCCCAAGGACGGGGACCGGGTGATCCTGACGGGAAGCGTCGGGCTGTACACGGCCCAGGGAAGCTACCAGTTTTATACCGAAACCATGAAGCGGGAAGGACAGGGGGAGCTTTTCCTCAGGTTCGAAAAGCTGAAAAAGAAACTGGCCGCAGAGGGATTGTTTGACCAGGCCAGGAAAAGGCCGCTTCCCCTGCGGCCCCGCACCGTGGCGGTGGTTACCAGCCGGAGCGGCGCGGTCATCCATGACATTGCCCGGGTCGCAGGCAGACGGGACCCTTCCGTTCAGCTGGTGCTCAGGCCCGCTTTGGTACAGGGGGAAGGAGCGGCGGAGGACATCGCCCGGGGGATCCGGGAAGCAGCCCTGCTTTCCGGAGCGGAGGTCCTGATCATCGGACGGGGCGGCGGGTCCATGGAGGACCTGTGGGCTTTTAACGAGGAAACCGTTGTCCGGGCGATTTCGGATTGCCCGATTCCGGTCATCTCGGCCGTGGGACACGAGGTGGATGTGACGCTTTCCGATTTCGCGGCGGATGTGCGGGCCGCCACCCCTTCGGCGGCGGCAGAGATCGCCGTGCCGGACCGGAGAAAGCTTCAGGAAGAGACCCGCGGGCTGCAGGCAAGGCTCGAGGGCGCCATGGAGGGCGCCCTGCTGCGGGGCAGGAACGAACTTCACCGGCGGGAAAAGGCCCTCGCGGCCCTGCACCCCGCCGGCAAACTGGCAGCGCTCAAGAACCGGCAAGGGATCTGCGTTCTGCGGATGGAAAAGGCGATGCAGGGCTGGATCCGGGGGCAGATGTCGGCCGTCCAGGTGCTGGAAAAGCGCCTTGAAGCCTTGGGCCCCAGAGGGATCCTTGAAAGGGGCTATGCCTTCGTAACGGATTCCGGCAGGCTGGTTCCCGGCGTCAGGGCCTTGGGACATACGGCAGAGATCACGTTTTATGACGGAAAGGCCCGGGTGGAGGTTACAAACATCAGGGAGGGTGATCCATTTGGCTCCGAGGAAAAAGACGGAAGCGACCTTTGAAGAAAACCTGGCGTCCCTTGAAGCCCTTGTCCAGAGCCTGGAGGAGGGTGCGCTTTCCCTTTCGGACTCCCTTAAAACCTATGAAGAGGGCATGAAGCTGGCGGCACTTTTGAACGCGGAGCTTTCAAGGGCGGAAACGCGCATGAAGGAGATCGCCGGAGGTGCGGTGGTGCCCATGGAGGACGCGCCATGAAGGAAAGCTATCAGGAATATCAGCGTTTGTGCGAGGAGGCGCTTTCCGCCCGCGTCTTTCCGGGGGCGGAAGAGGAAAACCTTGAGGCGATGCGCTACAGCCTGCTGGGCGGCGGAAAACGGCTGAGAGGGGTCCTGGTCCTTGCCTCCTGTGTCTGCGCCGGTGGGGAAGCCGAAAGGGCGCTGCCGGCCGCCTGCGCTGTGGAAATGGTCCATGCCTATTCGCTGATCCACGACGATCTGCCCGCCATGGACAACGATGTCCTGCGCCGGGGAAAGCCCACCTGCCATGTGCGATTTGGCGAGGCGCAGGCGATCCTCGCCGGGGACGGTCTGCTGACGGAGGCCTTCTCCGTCTTGGCCGAGTCCTATGAAGCGCCTGTGGGGGCGGGCCTGGTAGCCCTCCTTTCCCGGGCCGCCGGGCCAGGCGGAATGGTGGGGGGGCAGGTCCTGGACATGTCCCCGCCCCGGGAGGCCGACCTTGCTTGGCTGAGAAAAATGGTGGGGAAAAAGACGGGCTGCCTGATCGAGGCTTCGGTGGAAATGGGCCTGAAGTGCGCCGGCGCGGGGGAGGAATGCATGGCCTGCGGACGGAGGTACGGCATCCATCTGGGGAGGGCGTTCCAGATTGTGGACGATATCCTGGACGTGGTCGGCGACGAAAAGACCCTTGGGAAAAGCATCGGGAAGGACGCCGCAGAGGAAAAGCGGACGTTCGTGACGCTCCTGGGCCTTGAGGAGGCCCGCAGGCAGGCCCTGGAGGAGACCGGGCATGCGGTCAGCGCGCTGGAGCCCTTTGGGGAACGTGGTGCGTTTCTTTCCCGGCTTGCCCGGGATATGCTGGACAGGATCTATTAGAGAGGAAGGATCGGAGTGGATTTTTTCCAAGCGCTTCTGGAAAACGGGGTTCTCCCTGCCTCCGCCGCCGCCTGGTGCACGGCGCAGGTGATCAAGTTTCTGCTCTACGGCCTTCTGTACCGGAAATTCAAACTGGAAAGGTTTCTGGGAAGCGGCGGCATGCCTTCCTCCCACACCGCGACGGTCGTGGCCATGTGTCTGATGACCGGCTTCAGGGAGGGCTTTACGGGCACCCTGTTTGCGGTGGCCCTGGTTTTTGCGGCGGTGGTCATCTACGACGCAATGGGTGTCAGGCGGGAAACCGGACGGCAGGGGGAAGTCATCAACCAGATGCTCAAGGAAGTGCTGGTGGACGGGAAACCCATTACGGAGGAGACCATGAAGACCCTGGTGGGCCATTCTCCTGTGGAGTGCCTGGGAGGCATTATCGTCGGCGTGATCGTGGCATTCTTATTCAGATAAAAGGAGGCGTGTTCGCATGATGGATCAATTTCTGGAGGAAGTCGTTGTCAAGAAGAATCAGGGGGTTCAGACGCTGCTTCTGGTGGCGGCCAATGTGCTGATGTGGGTCTTTGCCCTGATCGGGGTCTTTGGCCTGAATCTGCTGATCCAGAGCCTTTCGGGGCTGTTTGCCGGGGGCGGCGTGGGGAATATCGCCCTTCCGCTGATCCTGACCCTGGTTTTCGGCGGCGCTGCGGTGCTGCTGTTCCTTAAAAGGGACGAATTGAAAACCGAATACGAGTATACCTTCACCAACGGCGTTCTGGACTTTGCCAAGGTTTTCAACAACAAAAAACGCAAGGCCCTGGGGACCATGAACCTGAAGAACATCGAGGCCTGCGGCAAGGTCTCCTCCGGCTCCTTCAACAGATACATTTCCATGCCCCAGATCAAAAGGACAAACTGGTTCCTGAACCGGGAAGCGGACCTGTTCTACCTGTATTTCACCAAAGACAGCCAGAAACGCATCATCATCATCGAGCCCAGCGAGGAAATGGAGAAACTGATCCGTCAGGCCGTTCAGCCGGGCGTCTATCAGACGAACTGAGGAAGAGAGAGACGTGATCTATCTGGACAACAGCGCGACCACGCGGGTATGCGAGGACGCGGTCAGAAAAATGGAAACATGCATGCGGGAGGCGTATTTCAATCCTTCCGCGCTCTACGGCCCCTCCCTGGAGGTCAGAAACGAGATCAACCGCCTCCGGGAGGACCTGCTTCGCCTGGTCCATTGCCCGGAAGGCCGGGTGGTATTCGTTTCCGGCGGGACGGAGGCGGATAACCTGGCGGTCCTGGGAGGGACGGCCTCCTTCCGGGACGGGAAGATCCTGTGCTTTGGCGGGGAGCATCCCGCCGTAAAGGAGGCCTGCAAAGCCGCCCGGGGCCTTCAGTGCGAATGGATTCCCCTGCTCCGGGACGGGATGGCGGACCTGAAGGCCCTGGAGGGGATGATGGATCCCTCGGTGCGTTTGATCGCGGTCATGCAGGTCAACAACGAGACCGGCGCCATCCAGCCCCTGGAGGAGATCGGCCGTCTCCGGGACCGGCTGTGCCCTGGGGCCCTGTTCCATGTGGACGGGGTGCAGGGCTTTTTGAGGGTCGGCATGGACATGAAGGCCTGCGGGGCGGATTCCTACGCCCTTTCCTCCCATAAGATCCACGGCCCCAAGGGCTGCGGCGCGCTGATCGTCCGCAAGGAAACGCGCCTTGCCCCCGTGCAGGTGGGCGGCGGTCAGGAGGGCGCTCTCCGGTCCGGGACGGAAAACGTGCCGGGCATCCTGGGCATGGGCGCGGCGATCCGGGCCTGGAAAGGCGCGGAAGGCATTCGCTTGAACAAGGAAAGCCTCTATCTCGGCCTGAAGGAATCGGGCCTTGATGTGCGCGTCAACGGGCCGGATCCCCTGTCGCCGCTCAGCGCGCCCCACATCCTGAACGTATCCCTGATGCCCGTCCGGAGCGAGACCATGCTGCATGCCCTGGAGGGGGAGGGGATCCTGATCGGCATCGGAAGCGCCTGCGCCAGCAGCAAGCAGCGGATCTCCGATACCCTGAAGGCCATGGGGATTCCGAGGCCCCAGGCGGAATGCGCCCTGCGCTTCAGCCTCAGCCCGGAGACGACGCGGGAGGAGATCTGCCAAACGGTGGCCGCGGTGGAGCGGCAGTACGCGTTTCTTTCCCCCTTCCAAAGGCGCTGAGACGGCTGCCCCGGACGGGCAGGAACATGGCATTTTTGTAAAGAAAGGGCCGCGCAAAAGGCGCGGAAAAGGACCTGTGGCATGCGCAATCTGCTTCTTGTTCGGTATGGAGAGATCTATCTGAAGGGGCTGAACCGCCCGTATTTTTTAAGGACCCTGGTCTCAAGGGTCAGGCAGGCCGTCGCGGACCTTGGCGGGAAGGTATGGCTTCATGACGCCCGGATCTTCGTCAGCGGCTGTGAGGACATGGACGAATGCGTCCGCAGGGTCTGCAGGGTGTTCGGCGTGCATTCGGTATGCCCGGCCATCGAGATGGAAAAGGACGATTTTGACGCGGTCCTTGAGCAGGCGGCCCGGATGATGTCGGGCCTTGAAGGCACCTTCAAGGTGGAGGCGCGCAGGTCCGACAAGCATTTTTTCCTGGATTCGCCTTCCATCAACGCAAAGGTGGGGGAATACGTCCTGGACCATACCGACGGCAGGCTGCGGGTGGACGTGAAAAAGCCGGACCATGTCCTGAGCGTTGAAGTGCGGGACCACGTGTACATGTATGTACGGGTCATCATGGCGGTGGGCGGAATGCCCGTGGGCACCGGCGGGAAGGCCGCGCTGCTGCTTTCGGGGGGGATCGACTCCCCGGTGGCCGGGTATATGATCGCAAAACGCGGGGTCGAATTGATCGCGGTGCACTATTATTCCTTCCCCTATACCGGCCCGCAGGCCCGGCAGAAGGTGCTGGACCTGGCCAGCATCCTTTCCGGGTACTGCTGCGGGATCAAGGTGTTCGTGGTGCCCTTTACCGAGATCCAGATGGAGATCCACGCCAAATGCCCCGATGAATACACCACGCTGATCATGCGGCGCTATATGATGCGCATCGCCGAACGCATTGCCCGGAAGGAGGGCGCACAGGCCCTTGTGACCGGGGAGAGCATCGGGCAGGTGGCCAGCCAGACCCTGGAGGCCCTGACGGTGACGGACAGCGTGGTGGACATGCCGGTCTTCAGGCCCCTGATCGGGTTCGACAAGATCGATATCATCCATGAGGCGGAGAAGATCGGCACTTACGAGACCTCCTGCCTTCCTTATGAGGACTGCTGCACGGTCTTTACCCCCCGGCATCCGGCCACAAAGCCCAAAATGGAGAAGATCCTGGAAGGGGAGGAGAAGCTGGACAGCGAGCGCCTGATGGAGGCGGCGGTGAATGCGGCGGAGGTCCTGACCCTGTAAAGGAATGGCCGAAATGGCACGTTTCTTCCCGTTTTTTGCGTATATCCAAAGCCGCGCGAATCGGCTATAATACAAACATGGACAAACAGGAAAGGGAGGGCTTTGCTTTGAAACGGTTGACAGCCGTGCTCCTTGCGATCTTTCTGATGGCGGGGACAGGGGTCTCCTTTGGGGAGGAACAGGAAACCGGGGGGCAGACCTATACCCTCGCGGGCCTGGACGAGACCCAGTACCGCAGCTGGGAGACCAACCGGTTCTTCCCGAACATGGAGGAGGCCACGGGCGTCCATTTCGAGGTCAGGCAGTATGCCACGGAGGCGGAATGGACCCGGGCAAAGGAACAGATGACCCCGGGCGGGGAGCTGCCGGACGTGCTGTTCAAGGCGCAGCTGAGCAGCTATGAATGCATGGAGCTTCTGGAAAAGGGCGTCCTTGTGGACCTGAAGCCCTATCTGAAGGACTGCTGTCCCCATCTGTGTGCCCTCCTTGAAGCCCATGAAGGGGCCCTGGACGCCATTACCCTTCCGGACGGGCGGATCGCCGCGCTTCCCTTTATCAACGAAACCCCTGTCCAGAACATCCTGTGGATCAATCCGTCCTTCCTGAAGAAAGCCGGGAAGGAGATGCCCACCACGGCGCAGGAACTGGTGGAGGTGCTCCGGGCCTTCAGGGACCTGGACGTGAACGGCAACGGAAACCGGAGCGACGAAACGCCGTTGGGGTTCCTGGGCCCCTATGACCTGAAATACCTGGCCCACGCCTTTGGCATGATCTGCAACGATTACAACATCTACGCAGACGATTCGGGCACGGTCCGCTACATGCCCCTGGACGAACGGTTCCCGTCCTTTATCCGCTGGCTGCGGGAAATGTACGCTGAAAAGCTGCTGGATCAGGACGGGTTCAGCCAGGCGGACAGCATGCGCACGGTGTCCTCCTCTTCCAGTGCCATGGAATACGGCATCCTGATGGCGCCCATGATCACCACGGTGCTGCCCTCGGAGTGGCTGAAGGAGTATGTGTGCCTTCCGCCCCTTCAGTACGAGGGGAAGCAGGTGTACAGGGACTTTGGCGGCGGGCTCCTCAGGGGCACGTTTGCCGTGACCAGCGCCTGCGGGGACGTGGAAAAAATGCTCCGCTGGGTGGATTACCTTTATTCCGAGGAAGGGTCCATCCTGGCTACGGTGGGCAAACAGAACGTGGATTATCTGGTGGACGGGGACGGCACCTGGCGGCTGTCGGATTCCGCCTCCGGGGACAGCTATCATACGATCACCAGCACCATCTCCTCCGCCGCCGCGTTTCCGGGGTATTCCGCGGACGCGTTCCAGATGCGGTTCAGCGATTCCGGCATCGGCTCCATGATGGACGCGCTGCATGCCTTCGGGGCACTCTGCGTACAAGCCTATCCGCTGGTGGACCTGACCAGGGAAGAAAGCCTGAGAGTGCGTACGCTTCAAAGCAGCCTGGGACTGACGGTGGACATGCATATCGCCCGCTGGGTGCTGGGGGAAGAAGAGACCACGGATGAAAGCTTCGCTGCCTTTGAGACCGAACTGAAAGAGGCGGGGCTTGAGGAGTTCCTTTCCATATGGCAAAAGAAGCTGGATGAACAGGGAGGCAAGTAAATGGACATTTATACCGCGATGCTCGCCAAAGTCAGGAGCCGTGAAGGGGTGGAACGCCTGAACGCGCTCTACGGGGGCAGGGATGGGGAACTGGCCCGGCAGACGGTGCGGTACAGCCGCATCGTCAAAAAGCATGAGGAAGTGTTCCATGCCAAGGGAAACCTGGCCTTGATCAGCGCGCCGGGCAGGATCGAGATCGCCGGCAATCACACCGACCACAACAACGGTCGGGTGCTGGCCGCGGCCGTGGGCCCTGACTGCGTATGTGCCGTGACGCCCCGGGAAGACACCCTGGTCCACGTTTACTCCAGGGGATTTGCCCCCATCAGCATGGACCTTCAAAGCCTTGAGATGCAGGAAAGCGAAAAAGGAACCAGTGCAGCGCTGATCCGCGGTGTCGCGAGGGGAATGGCGGACCGGGGCATGAAGGTGGGCGGCTTTGACGCGGTGGTCTCCAGCGACGTGGTGACCGGGTCGGGCATGTCCTCCTCCGCGGCCTATGAGGTGATGATGGCCGCGGTCCTTGATTACCTGTACAACGGCTTTCACATGGATCCCATCGTGCGGGCCCAGATCGCCCAGTATGCCGAGAACGTGTATTTCGGGAAACCCTCGGGTCTGATGGACCAGATGGCCTCCTCGGTGGGCGGCCTTGTGACCATCGATTTCAAGGACGAGCCGGCGGTGGAATCCCTTTCCTTCCGTTTCGGGGACGCGGGCTATCAGATCATCGTGGTCAATACCGGTTCCAGCCATGACAACCTGACGGACGAATACGCTGCGATCCGTACCGAAATGAACGAGGTCGCCCGGTTCTTTGGCCAGGAGGTGCTCCGCCAGGTCCGCCCGGAGGAGTTCTTGATGAACATCGCCCGGGTCAGCAAGGCCGTTGGGGATCGCCCGGTGATGCGTGCCGCGCATTTCTTCCAGGAAAACAAGCGGGTGAAGAAGCTGGTGCGGGACATCAAGAACGGGGACCTGGAGGGGATCCTGAACGGCATCAACGCCTCCGGACAGAGCAGCCAGAAATACCTGCAGAACGTTTTCGTTCCCGGCAGGGATCAGCCGATTTCCCTGGCGCTGATGATGGCGGAATACATGCTCCGGGGCAAGGGCGCCTGGAGGGTGCATGGCGGAGGGTTCGCCGGGACCACCCTGAACATCGTTCCGGAGGAGATCGCAGGGGAGTTTACCGGAAGAATGAAGAGCATCTTTGGGGACGATTGCTGCTTTGTACTGGATGTCCGTCCGGAAGGGGCGGCGCTGGTACTGGAAGCCGGGGAGAAGGAATAAGGCGTTCCTTGCCTTTGGCAGATCCGGGGGAAAGTCCAAAAGGACCCTTCCGGCCGCAGACGGCGCAGACCGGCGCTGTTTGCGGCTTTTTGCAAAAGCAGGGGGAGGAGAGAGGGAACAGGTATGGAGTTTACGACCTGCGGCGCCGGGGAGACACGGGCGCTGGGGGCTGCCCTGGCGGCGGTCCTGCGCAGCGGGGACACCCTGCTGCTGGAGGGGGACCTTGGCGCTGGAAAGAGCGAGCTTGCCCGGGGCATTGCCCGGGGGCTGGGCTATACCTGCCCGGTACCGAGCCCGACCTTTACGATCCTGAACGAATATGAGGGCGGCAGGCTGAAACTGCATCATTTTGATTTTTACCGGCTTTCCGGCCCGGAGGAACTGTATGAGAGCGGCCTGCAGGAGTATATCGGGGCGGAAGGTGTTACCCTGATCGAATGGGGGGAGGTCGCCTTGGAGGCCCTGCCGGAGGATTGCCTTGTATGCACCCTGACCCCCCTTGGGGAGGAAAAGCGCCGGATCACCCTGCGGGAGCGGGGCGGCTTCCGGCCGCTGGACAGGACATTTTGGAAGGCCGGGGGAGAGGGCGGGAAGCCCTGCTCCCTTTCCGGCGTGCAGACGGAGCCCGCGGAGGGCTCCCTCGGAAAGGAAACGGACAAAGCATGATCCTGCTCGCGCTGGACACGTCGGGGCCTGTATGCGGCACGGCGCTGATCAAAAACGGAGAGGCGGTCTACGAGGCCGCGGTGAAGAACAGCTTTACCCACAGCCGCAACCTGATGCCCATGGTGGAGGATGCCTGTCTGAAAAGCGGCCTGGAGATAGAAGAGATCGACCTGTTTGCCGTGACCGTCGGACCGGGATCCTTTACGGGAGTGCGTCTTGGGGTGGAAGCCGCGAAGGCGATGGCTCATGCCCTGGGCAAAAAGGTGGTGCCTGTGAACGCCATGGAGACCCTGGCCCAGGCGTTTGCCGGACGGGCGGTACGCGTTTGCCCCATTCTGGATGCCCGGGCGGGACAGGTTTATACCGCGCTGTTCGAGGGCCCGGACATGGTCCGCATTCTTGAGGACACCCCGATGAAGGTGACCGAGGTGTTGGAAATGCTGTCCGCAGAAGCGGGAGAGGTCCTGTTCACCGGGGATGGGGTGGGCGTTTGGGGTCCGACCCTGCTCTCCTGTGAGCCGCTGAGGGGCAGGTGCGCCCTGGCAGGCATCGCCCAAAGGTACCTGCGGCCCTGCTGCGTGGCGGAGGTGGCCCTGAAACACCTGGATTCCGCCGTGACCTGGGAGGAGCTGGAGCCCCTCTACCTGCGGCCGCCCCAGGCGGTAAGACAGAAGAACCTGCGGGAGCTGGGCCATGAGTGAGAAAACCATTCGAAGGATGACCCTTGCGGATGCGGAGGCAGTCCAGGCCATAGAAGGCCGGGTCTTCCCAAGGCCCTGGACCCTGGAGGATTTCCGCAAGGAAATGACGCAGAACAAATGCGCCCGATACCTGGTGGGGGTGGAAGACGGGCGCATCACCGGCTATGCCGGCGCCTGGATCGTGCTGGACGAAGCGCAGGTGACGAACGTGGCGGTGGCGCCGGAATACAGGGGACGGGGATGGGGACGCGCGCTGATGGAGGCGCTTTTGCAGTACGCCGCAAACCTGGGGGCCGCGTATGTGACCCTGGAAGTGCGAAGGAGCAATGAAACGGCCCAGAACCTGTACAAGTCTCTGGGGTTTGTACGGGTTGCCGTAAGGAAGAAGTATTATGAGGACAACGGGGAAGACGGCTTTCTGATGGCCCTGGACCGTCTGCCCCCGCCGGAGGCGGATTTCGAAGAGGCCGAAACGGTCCGGGAATAACGGAAAGAAAGACAGGCAAGGGGGGCGCGGCACAAAGCCGCGCCCCCATTGCCTGAATAGAAGGGATGGCGCCGCGTCAGGGGAGCAGGCTGAGCATTTCCCCCGTCAGCAGCGCGGAAACGCCAAAGCGCGCTGCCCCGCGCCTTCCCGCGATTCCAAGCCTTAGGGCCGCGATCCGGGCCGCCTCAAAGGGGTCGTCCGAGACGCACAATTGGGCGGCCAGGATGCCGCACAGGGCGTCCCCGCTGCCGCCCTTGGCCAGGGCGGGGGAGCCCTCCAGGTTCAGGGCGAGCCGCGTGCCGTCCGAGATGGCGCTGACAGCGCTTTTAAGCAGCACCGTGCAGCCATAATGCTGGGCAAGGCCGGCGCAGGCGGGCACGAAGCGGTCCAGCACGGACTGCGTGCTTTGATGGAGCAATCGCGCGCCTTCCCCCACATGAGGGGTCAGGACACATTTTTCCGGAAGGGGGAAGGGGTCGGCCGAAAGCAGGGTCAGGGCGTCCGCGTCGAGCACCGCTTTCCGGGCAAAGGGGAGCAGGAAGGTCAAAAGCGACCGGGCTTTTGGATCGGTCCCGATGCCGCAGCCGGCCGCGAGTACGTCAAAGGGCGGAAGGCTTGAGCGCACCGCCCCGGCGGGAAGGCACATGGCGTTTGGGACCAGGGTTTGAAGGAGTGGGAGAACGCTTTCGGGACAGACGACGGTGACCAGCCCGGCACCGGCCCGAAGGGCCCCCAAAGCGCACATGGCGGCCGCGCCGGCCTTGCCCAAGGAACCGGCGAAGATCAGCACGCGGCCGCAGGAGGCCTTGTGGGCATTGCTTTTCCGCGGGGGCAAAAGGGCGGGAAGATCCATTTCCGTATAGGCGGGAAGCCCCTCTTCCGTATGGAGCAGGCCGATGTCCCAGACCCGCCGGTCTCCGGCCAGGTCTGCGCGGGGACTGACGAACAGGCCAAGCTTTGGGGCGTGGAAGGTGACGGTCCTGTCGGCCCGCACGCAGGCGCCGGGCACCTGGCCGTCGTCGGCGTTCATGCCGCTGGGCATATCCACGCTCAGGACCGGCAGAGCGGAAGCGTTGAGGCGCTCGATCAGACGGGCGCTCTCATCGTCCGGACAGCCTTGAAAGCCGGTGCCAAACAGGGCGTCCACCACCAGATCGCAGTTGGTTTTACGAAGATCCTCCGGCAGGGAGGGGCATTCCGGGATGCCCAGATACCGGCAAAAGCGCAGGTTGACCTGCCCCTCCCGGGTCTTCATCTCCCCGCGCAGATGGACAAGGGGGTGTCCGCCCTCCCGGAGGAGGATGCGGGCGGCGGCCAGTCCGTCCGCCCCGTTGTTGCCCCGGCCGCAGACAAAGAGCACCCGGCGGGAAGGGGACATTTCCAGGATGTTTTTGACCACGCCCTCGGCGGCGCGCTCCATCAGCAGCAGCGCGTCCGCGCCCTGCCCGAAGGCCTGCTGCTCCAGGGCGCGCATCTGAGCGCCTGTCAGGATGATTTGGGACATGGTTCCTCCTTTTCCGGTCCGGCCGTTTCGGCCACGCACAGGGCCATGGCGACGCCGCCGTCGTGGGAGATGGACAGGTGGAGACGCCCGACGCCCAGCCTGCGGCTGAGGGCGAGGGTCTCCCCGCGCAGCTCCAGATAGGGCGCGCCGGAGGCGGTATGGAGCACCACGATCTCCTCCGGGCGCGCGGGACCGATGCCGCACCGAAGGGCCTTTGACAGGGCCTCCTTGGCGGCGAAGATGCCCGCGGCGGAGGCGGCGGCCACCCTGCCCCGGGAGGCGATGTAGGCCCTTTCCTCCGGGGCAAAAAACCGGTCCGTCAGGCGCAGGCGAAGGGTCTCGTCCTCCCAGCGGGCAATCTGGGACAGGTCACATCCGATACCGTAGATCATGAGGCGGAATAAAGAAGGGCGTTGGCGACGGCGCGGGCGGTGACTTCCGCCGCGGCGGCGCAAATCTTGACGAAATTGACTTCCCGGTCCATCCGCCCGGTGGCCAGGGCGAACAGGGTATCCCCGTCCATCTGCGTATGCACGGGGCGGATGGTCCTGGCCAGGCCGTCATGGCTGACGTCCGCCAGGCGGTTCGCCTGCTCCTTGGTCAGCTTGCAATCCACCGCCACCACACCGATGGTGGTGTTGCTGCCGGCCTGGATGCGGATCTGTCTGGCGGCGGGGGCATGGCCGTAAAGCAGTCCCTCGGCCGGGATGGGCGTGCCGTCCGGCAGGTGGGCGCAGCCCAGGAGCTTTCCGGTGGCGGGGTGATAGACGTCCCCTACGGCGTTGACGGCGCAGACGGCCCCCACCGTCACGCCCTCCGGCAGGGTGATGGAGGCGGAGCCGATGCCGCTTTGCTGGGGTTCGCTGCCGGGCACCAGCTTGCCCACCGTGCACCCGCAGCCCGCGCCCACGGGCCCCTGGAGCATGGTTTTGCCCGCTTCCAGAAGGGCGGTGCGGCCCATCAGGGCGTCCGGGCGGACATCGGGATCCCCCACGCTCAGGTCGAACAGGACGGCGGAGGGGACGATGGGCACCCGGATCCCGCCCATATCCAGGCCGATCCCGGCCTTCTCCAGCTGCCGCATGACCCCTCCGGCCGCTTCCAGCCCGAAGGCGCTGCCGCCGGAGAGCACCACGGCATGGACACATTCCACCAGGTTCCCGGGCCTGAGCAGGTCGGTCTCCCGGGTCCCCGGGGCCGCGCCGCGTACGGAGACCCCGCCGACGGCGCCTTCCTTCCGGCACAGGATCACCGTGCAGCCGGTCCTGGCGTTCTCGTTTTGGGCGTGGCCGACCTTGATGCCGTGCACGCGGGTAATATCCCCGTCATAATACAAAGGGTTTTTGGACATGATTTCTCCTTTCTTCCGCTCCGGCAAGCGGGGGCGGAGGCCACAGCAGAACCCCCCCGCTGTGGGCGGGGGGGAGTCGAGGGAAACCTCCCCCGGAATGCCGTTTACAATTGCAGCAGGCCCACCTTTTTGTAGACCTTGCGGAGCGTTTTCATGGCGAGGGCCTGGGCGCGGCTGGCGTTCTCCTGCAGGATCGCGCTCAATTCGTCCTTGTTTTGCAAAAGCGCGTTGTATTTTTCCTGGATGGGGGTGAACTCCTTGATGATCGCCTCGGCGGCGGCATCCTTCAGGGCGCCGTAGCCAAGCCCGGCGAAGCCGGCGGCCACTTCTTCCACCGGTTTGTTCTCCAGCGCGGAGCAGATGGTCAGAAGGTTCGAGACCCCGGGCTTGTTTTCCGGATCATAGCGGATCTCGTTTTCGCTGTCGGTGACCGCGCGGCGGATCTTTCTGCGGATGGCGTCCGGCGTGTCGAAGACGGAGACAAAGCTCTCCTCCGGGTCGGATTTGCTCATTTTCTTCGTGGGCTCGCTCAGACTCTGTATTTTGGCGCTTGTTTTCCGGATATAGGGCTCCGGGAGGGTGAACACCTCCCCGTAGATCCCGTTGAAGCGCTGGGCGATGTCCCTGCAGATCTCCACGTGCTGCTTCTGATCGATGCCCACGGGCACCGTGGTGGTCTGGTACAAGAGGATGTCCGAGGCCATCAGGACCGGATACGTAAACAAACCGGCGTTGATGTTGTCCGCGTGCTTGGCGCTTTTGTCCTTGAACTGGGTCATGCGGTTCAGTTCGCCCATATAGGTGAAGCAGTTCAGGATCCAGGAGAGCTCGGTATGGCAGGGAACATGGCTCTGGCAGTAGATGATGTTCTCCTTGGGATCCAGGCCGCAGGCGATGTAGAGCGCCGCCAGGGACAGGGAGCGCTTGCGCAGCAGCGCCGGATCCTGACGGACCGTCAGGGAGTGGAGGTCCGCCACGCAGTAGAGCCGGGCCTTGGCGTCCTCAAATCCGGAGAAGTTCCGAAGGGCGCCGATGTAATTCCCCAAAGTGATGCTGCCGCTTGGCTGAATGGCGCTGAATACGACCTGCTGTTTTTCCTGGACGGCGGCCGGTTGATTTTGCTGATCCATATCCGAACCTATCCTTTCTTGGAACGATGTGGGAACAGTATACCATGTTTTCCGCGGCAATTCAATTCCGCGCGAAAAAAAGCGGGGTCTTTCGCATGAAGCGGACGTTCGCGCGGATCCAAACTTCCCCCGGATCCCCCTGTGTATCCTGTTTGATTGGGTTTATGCGTGAGCGATGAAAAAAACGCCCTTCCGCCCAAAGGGGGAAGGGACGATGGAAAAACGGTGCGAATTACAGTCCGTTGATCTGGTTGTAAAGGGTCTTGTTGAAGGGGCGGTGGGCCTTGAGGGCCTTGTCGATGGGCATGTGGAAAATCTTGCCGTTGCGGATGCCGATGACCTCGTTGCTGATGTTCCTGTGAAGGAGCTCCATGGCCATCTGGCCGGCCTCAAAGGCGAAGGTGGAATCCCGGCTGGTGGGCTGGGCGCCGCGCTGGGTATAGCCGACCACGGTGGAGCGGACCTCCACCATGCCGCACTTGCGCTTGAGGACCGAGGCAAAGCGGTTGGCGCTCATGGGTTCCCCTTCAAACACCTGCTTGCCGTAGGGTTTGAGGAACTGATAGACGTCAAAGGGCTTCATGCTTTCCCAGCAGCCTTCGGCGATGACCACCGTGGCCCGGGTGTTGCCGGACTCGATCAGGCGGTTGAGCTCCCGGGCGATGCCGTCGACGGTCCATTTGACTTCCGGCACCACCACGATCTCGCTGCCGGTGGAGGCGGCGGTCATCAGGGCGATGTCCCCGCAGTTGCGGCCCATAACCTCTACCACGTGGGGACGGTCGTGGCTGCGGGAGGTGGCGCGGATGGCCCGGACCGCGTCGGTGCAAACGTTGATGGCGGTGTCAAAGCCAAGGGTCATTTCCGTGTAGGCCAGATCGTTGTCAATGGTGCCGGGGATCCCGATGCAGGGAATGCCCAATTCGCACAGGCGCATCGCGCCTGTAAAGGAACCGTTGCCGCCAATGACTACAAGCCCAGCGACGTCCATTTCCTTCAGGAGCGCGGCAGCCCTTTCGCGCACCGCAGGCTCAAGGAATTCGGTGCAGCGGGCCGTGCGCAGATAGGTGCCGGGCAGGTCCGCGATATCCAGGACCGTATCCAGATCCAGGCGGATATAATCATCCTCCCAGGTTTTTCCTTTGCCGAGCAAGCCGTTGAAGCCGCGTTTGATGCCGATGAGGGGCATTTTAAGACGTGCCGCGCCGCGTGCCACGCTGACCACGGCAGCGTTCATTCCGGGGCTGTCGCCGCCGCTGGTCAACACTGCAATGTTGGGCATTGTGTCATCTCCTTTTACGGTCCAAGAAGCAGATTGCGCTCCAGAAGCAGTTCCTGGCACTCTTCAGCTTCAAAGCCGGGGACCGCGATTTGGTAATAATGCTCTTCTGGAGATTCCCCGGAGGGCAGTTCCACAAGACGCACGGGATATCCTTCCTCCCTAATGCAGGAAAGAATTTTTTTGGCTGCTTGGCGGCCGCGAACCATATGGATGACCTTCCAGGATGGTTCATCCGGCATCAGGATCGCCTCCCTGCGGCCGTTGATCAGACCGCAAAAGGGATTATACCACAATTCCGCGTCGGAGACTATATGCAAAGTGGCTAAAAAGCGGGAAGAAATTCCGTGGAAATTCCGCCGCGGCGGTCCTGAAAAAACCCAAAAAGACCCCGGATGGGGCCGATGGGGAAGGGGGGCGCTTACACGACCGTTACTCGCTCCTTTCCGAGGACCAGTCTGAGGGCTTCCGCGATGTTCCCGGGGCCTTCCCCCAGGACCACCCGGTCAAACCCGCCGTCGCGGCAGCGGTCCAGAATGACCTCCTCGGGGCGGTCGGACTCCACGGTCTCCATGACGGCGCCGGCCTCTCGGCTGAGGGCGAAGAGCAGGTTCAATGTCTCCGCCCGGTTCAGGCTGGAGAGCTGCAAGGAGGTACTAACATGCAGTACGCAAAGCGCTTCGCCCTTTTCCCGCGCCAGGGCGGCGCCCGCGCGGATCAGGCGTTCGCACTCTTTCTGCGCTGTTACGCATACAAGGATCCCTTTGGACATGGAAGCCTCCTTCTCCTTTCAGGCGTCGGTCCATTTGGCCACGGCCTTGTCATGGGCGCTGACAGTGAGCATCTGCCCCCGGACGAAGCCGGGCCGGGGAAGATTCGCGTCGTAGTAGAGCAGCCGGTCGTCCTCTTCGTCCTCCATGTTCCCGACGTTCAGGATCATGGGCCAGAAGCGGACGCCGTCCTTGTCCACGGTTTCCTCGCCCATTTCCTTAAACGCGCCCGTAACGTCGTGGGTCCGGCCGTGGAGGCAGTTATCCATGTGCCTTTTATAGCTGAGGACCGGCTTGATGAACAGGCCGAAAACAAAGATGGCGAGCCCCCCGGCGAGAATGGTGGCGATCATGACGAAGACCTCGGGCACACGGCGGATGGCCAGGACAAAGATCAGCACCGCGAAGACCCCCAGCGGGATCCACAGGGAGAGGGAACGGTTTCTGAACTGCCGCGAGATCAAGCGGTAATCTTCTTCGGTATACATGGGGACCTCTTTCCTGAGCCCGGCCATGGAGAACTCCCGGCAGGCAAAAGTGTTTTCTGACACGTTCATTTTATCAAATCGCGGGGCCGTTGTACAGAAGGGAAAAAAGGCGGCAGTGTGGCAGGGAAAACAAACCAAAAATGGAAATCTCCGTCGGCCCGGGAGGAGGTTTTTTTGTGCCGGGAGGATGCATTTTTTTTGTGTCCGGGTTGTACAGCCTGTCTTTTTGTGATAATATAAACAAAACTGTGTCAAAAAAAGCAAACGCAGGGCCTGCGTGTGTTTGCTTTTTTCCCGTTCGAAGGCTCTCGCTGGACGTTCTTTTCGGCGTGGATCCGTCGCGCGGGAAGGTGCGGAAAAAGGGAGGGAACTCCCTTTACGCGCCCGGAAGTCATCAATCTGTGAGGGCGGTGGGCTTGCCCCGGCCGTCGGAGAGGCGTGCTTATGCGAAAAGGATATCGTTGGCTGATCGGATTGGCTGTGGTCGCGGCTGTGGTCGCGGCGGTGGTGCTGCTCGGGCGCGGTCCCCAGAATTTCTCGGGCAAGTACGCCGGCGCGGACCTGACCAGCGATGTGACCGGCATCGGGCGGAGCGATACCTATGAAGGGTATCTGAAGTCGCACGCGGACGCCGGGACCGGCGCGCGGGAGATCCCCGTGGACCTGCTCGACTTCGAGGGGGACGCGGAGAAGCGCGAGATGGACGGGGGAACGTGTCTGTATACGCCCGACGGCTCCGCGGTGACCTGGACGGTCTCCGTGGAGGAGGCGGGCATGTACAACGTCCGCCTGGAATACCTGACAGTGGAGAGCAGGGGCGTGGATATCGAACGGGAGTTCTATATCAACGGCAGCCTGCCTTTTTCCGGCGCGTCCACCCTGTGCTTCAACCGGCTCTGGACGGACGGGGGAGAAGTGAAAAAGGACAACCAGGGCAATGAGATCCGTCCCACCCAGGTGGAGCGCTTCGACTGGCAGACCGCCTGGTTCAGGGACGACATGGGATATGTGACCGAGCCCTACCGGTTCTTCTTTGAGAAAGGGGAGAACACCCTGACCCTCAAGGCGGTCAACGAGCCGGTGGTCCTCAGGGCAATGACCCTGGTCCCGGTGACGCAGGCCAGGACGTACGCGGAGTACAGCGCCGACCATCCCGCTTCCGGGAACGCCGGTGCGGAGAATGCCCTTGTCACCGTGCAGGGGGAGCAGGCGGAGATGCGGTCCACGGCCTCGCTTTACGCCCGGTATGACCGGTCCTCCCCGGATACGCAGCCCTATTCGGTGACCAATACCGTGCTCAACTACATCGGCGGAGACGCCTGGACCCATCCCAACGAATGGATCCAGTGGGCCTTCGAGGTGCCGGAGGACGGGTATTACAACATTTCCATCAAGGCCCGGCAGATGTACCAGCGCGGCGCGCTGAGCGCAAGGTCGGTCTACATCGACGGGGAGATCCCCTTTGCGGGATTGGAGGCCGTGACCTTCGGCTACAACGCCGGATGGGAAATGCGGACCCTCAGCGACGAAAACGGGACGCCCTACCGGTTCTATCTGACCAAGGGCAGCCACACGATCCGCCTGGAGGTGACCATGGGCAAAATGGGCACCATCCTGAAGGAGATCGAGGACAGCATCTACCGCCTGAACCAGATCTACCGCAAGATCCTGGTCCTGACCGGCGTCAACCCGGACCGGTACAGGGACTACAACCTCAAGCAGGTCTACCCCGAGGTGATCGAGGCCATGGACCTGGAGAGCAAGCGCCTGTACAAGATCGTGGACGACACCGTAGCCGTCACCGGCCAGAAGAGCGACCGGATCGCCGTGGCCCAGACCCTGGCGGTCCAGCTGGAGCAGTTTGTTAAAAACAATTACCGGATCACGGAATCCTTCTCCAACTTCAAGGACAACATCACCAGTCTTGCCACGGCCATGCAGAACATGAGCGAGAGCAAACTGGACGTGGACCTGATCGTCGTCTCCGGCGAAAAGGCCAAGGTGCCTCAGGTGCGCGAGGGCTTCTTCCGCAAGATCGCCCACGAGATCCGCTCCTGCATGAGCAGCTTCTTTGTGGATTACAACTCCCTGGGCAACAAATATGAAGGCGGCTCGGGCGACGTCATCGACATCTGGATCGTGACGGGCCGGGATCAGAGCACCATCCTCAAAACCATGGTGGACGAGGACTTCACCGGCAAGACCGGCATCAAGGCCAACGTCAAACTGGTGGCCGCCAATGCCATCCTGACCGCGGTGGTGGCCGGGAACGGGCCGGACATCGTGCTGAGCGTGGACGGGTGGTTCGCGGTCAACTACGCCATGCGCAACGCCGTGGAAGACCTGACCCAGTTCCCGGATTTTGACGAGGTCGTCAAGGATTTCTATCCCAGCGCCCTGACCCAGCTGACCTACACGGGCAAAGATGGCCACGACGGGGTGTACGGCCTGCCGGAGACCCAGAATTTCAGCCTGGTCTTCTACCGGGAGGACGTGCTTGAGGAACTGGGCCTGAAGGTCCCCGACACCTGGGCGGACCTGATCGCGGAGCTTCCTACCCTCCAGGGCAACAGCCTGACGGTGGGCATTCCCTTCCCGGACATCGTGGGGGCGGACATCTCCGTCTTCAACAGCATGGTTTATCAGCGGGGCGGGGAGATCTACAACCCGGGCAAGACCCGCACCCTGATCGACGAGGAAACGGGCGTCGCGGCTTTCAAGCAGTACACGAGCCTGTTCAACAACTACGGCCTGCCTACGGTGTTCGACTTCGTCAGCCGCTTCCGCAGCGGCGAGATGCCCATCGGCGTGGCCGGCTACAGCACCTATAACACCCTGATGGTCTCCGCGCCGGAGATCCGGGGCCTGTGGGATTTTGCTCCCTTCCCGGGCACGCTGAACGAAAAGGGCGAGATCGACCGGACGGTCCAGTCCAGCGGCGCCTGCTGCCTGATGATCGCGACCCAGGACGAGAAGGTCAAGCAGAACTGCTGGGAATTCATGAAGTGGTGGGTCAGCGCCGACAGTCAGGTGCGCTTCGGACGGGAGATCGAAAGCGTGCTGGGATCTTCCGCAAGGTATGCCACCGCCAACACCAAGGCCCTGAGGCAATTGGCCTGGAGCAACGCCCAATTGCAGGTGCTGGAGGAGCAGATGAAGCACACCAAGGGCTTCCCGGAGATCGCCGGCGGCTATTCCACCACGCGCCACATCACCAACGCCATCCGCAAGGTGATCAACGACAAGGACGACCCGAGAGAGACGCTGCTGAACTACGCCCGCACGATCAACGAGGAAGTCGAGATCAAACGCCGCGAGTTCGGCCTGCCGACAGAATAAGAAAGGAGGAAAACGTATGCAGTCGAATTCTTTAGTGTCCAGGTACTTTTCCATGAAGCGGGAAAGCCTGAAGCACGGTTGGGCACTGGCGAAGAAGAGAAAGGTGTGCTACCTGTTCCTGGCGCCGTATGCGATCCTGTTTTTCACCTTCTTTATTCTGCCGATCTGCACGTCGATCTTCTACGGCTTTACCTATTACAACATCCTGGAGGCCCCGCGCTTCGTCGGCATCCAGAACTACATCAACCTGATCTTGCAGGATGACGTTTTCCTGACCGCCATCAAAAACACCTTCGTCATCGCGGTCATTACCGGGCCCGTGGGCTACATCCTCAGTTTCATGTTCGCCTGGTTCATCAACGAGCTTCCCAAATGGCTCAGGACCATCGCGGTGGTGGTCTTCTACGCCCCCTCCATCGCCGGCAACGCCTACACGGTGTTCGGCATTATCTTCAAGGGCGATGCCTACGGGTATCTGAACTCCATCCTGATCAACCTGGGCCTGCTGGACGCCCCGAACCTGTGGCTGACGGACCCCAGGTACATGATGACCGTATTGATCGTGGTCATCCTGTGGATGAGCATGGGCACCGGGTTCCTCAGCTTCGTGGCCGGCTTCCAGGGCATCGACAAGAGCATGTACGAGGCCGGGTACGTGGACGGCATCCGCAACCGCTGGCAGGAACTGTACCACATCACCCTGCCCAGCATGAAGCCCATGCTGCTCTTTGGCGCGGTCATGAGCATCACCTCGGCCTTCAACGTCTGCGACGTGCCCATGGCCCTGTGCGGCTACCCCTCCACGGATTACGCGGCCCGCACGGTGGTGACCCACCTGTTCGACTATGGCTTCAGCCGGTTCGAGATGGGCTACGCCTCCGCCATCGCTACGCTCCTGTTTATCGTAATGATCGTTTGCAAGAAGGGCATTTCCTCACTGCTTGGGAAGGTGGGTACCTGATATGAGCGAACAGCATACCGTTTCTTCGGCCGGTACCCTGATCCTGGTCAACGGAAAAAGAATCCGCGGCGAACTGGTGGCAGGGGAAGAAAGCGCGGCCTTCTACAGCAAAAAATCCAAGGAGCCCGTAGCCCAATTCCGGTATGCCCGCATCAACCGGCTGGACAACATCCGGCACGGCGGCACCTTCAGCACCGTGACGGTGGTTTTGAAGGCGGCGGAAAACGACGGGCAGAAGTACTCCTTTGAACTGAACCACGGCCTGAAGGTGTACCAGTTCATCGATTCCCATTGGACGGACAAGCCGGTGCAGCCCAAATCCAGGGCTGATGAGCTCAAACGCCTGGCGGAACTGCGGGGCGAGACCATCCAGAAGCCCCGGAAGCACATCTTCCACCGCAGGCATCCCAACCGCTCCATCGGCGGCGACGTGGGGATCTACGTGCTGCTGGTCCTGGTGGCCGTGGCGATGGGCTTCCCCCTGGTGTTCGCCATCGGATCCTCCCTCAAGCCCCTGGACGAATTGTTCCGCTTCCCGCCCACGGTGCTTCCCCGGCATCCTACCCTGGACAACTTCTCCGACCTGATCGTGACCCTGGGGCAGAGCTGGGTGCCCTTCAGCCGCTACCTGCTCAATACCGTGTTCATCACCTTCGTGGGAACGGCGGGCCATCTGATCATCGCTTCCATGGCGGCCTTCGTACTGGCCAAGTACGATTTCCCCGGCGGAAAGCTGTTCTTTGGCGTGGCCACCACCTTCCTGATGTTCTCGGGCTATGTGACGGGCATTCCCAACTACCTGATCATGAGCCGTCTTAGGATGATCGACACCTACTGGGCCCTGATATTGCCGGCCTTCGCGGCGCCCATCGGACTGTTCATGATGAAGCAGTTCATGGACGGCCTGCCCACGGCGCTGATTGAGGCGGCGCATATCGACGGCGCCGGCGAGTTCCGCATCTTCTGGAGCATCGTGATGCCCAACGTAAAGCCCGCCTGGCTGACCATGATCATTTTCAGCGTCCAGGGCCTGTGGAACAACCCCGCCTCCACGGTCATCTATTCCGAGGAGAAAAAGACCCTGGTTTACGCGCTTTCTCAGATCCAGGCCGGCGGCATCGCGCGCACCGGTCAGGCGGCGGCGGTCACGGTGGTCGTCATGGCCGTGCCCATCCTCATTTTCATCCTCAGTCAGAGTCAGATCCTTGAAACCATGGCTTCCTCGGGTATCAAGGACTGAGCCTAAAGAACCCCATCCAACCGAAATAAGGAGAGGAAAAGCGATGAAAATGACAAGAAGGCTTTCGGCCTTGCTGGCGGCGCTGCTGCTGCTGCTCAGCGTGGACGCGGCTTTGGGGGCGGACGACGGGTTTTCCACCTCCTATACCTACAATTATGATTATTGGAGCGATGTGCGTGAGTCCCCGGACGCCTACCGGGTGGCCTCGGTCATCAACAGCGCCATGCTGGGCCTGGAAAAGATCATTCGGAATCCCCAGAGCCTGTACGCGCGGGACAACGACCTGTACATCGCCGATACTGGCAACAACCGCATCCTGCAGGTCCGCCGGGAGGGACAGAAATTCGTCTTTGTCCGGGAGATCAGTCAGGTGCAGGGTGCGGAACCTGCCACCTTCAATTCGCCCCAGGATGTGTTCGCGGACGAAGCGGGGAACATCTACGTGGCGGACACCAACAACCAGCGGGTCGTCATGATGGACAGGGATTTGAACTTCCTGCGCGCCTATGTCAAGCCCCAGGATTCCACCTTCGACCAGGGGGCCAATTTCCTGCCCAACAAGATCGTGGTGGACGTGGCCGGGCGGGTGTACGTGCTTGTGACCAACGTCAACAAAGGTCTGGCCAAGTTTGAGGCCGACGGCACGTTCACCGGTTTTATCGGCGCCAACAAGGTCACCACCAGCATGGCGGACTATATCTGGAAGATGTATTTCCAGACCGAGGCCCAGCGGGCCCAGAGCGAGAACTTCGTGCCCACGGAGTACTGCAACGCGTACATGGACAAGGAAGGCTTCATCTACGCGGTCACCAACGTATTCAAGGAATACGATCTTCTGTACGACAACGCCAAGCCCATCCGCCGCCTGAACGGCATCGGCGACGACATCCTGATCAAGAACGACCGCTATCCGCCCATCGGGGACCTGGTGTGGGACGAGACGGACGGTCCTTCCAAGTTCGCGGACATCACCGTGCTGGAGGGGGACATTTACGTGGCTTTCGACCGGACCAGGGGCCGCATATTCGGCTACGATCCCCAGGGCATCATGCTGTGGGCCTTCGGCACCCGGGGCAACACGGACGGCGCCTTCAAGACGCCGGTGTCCATTGAGCACATGGGCTATGACCTTCTGTGCCTGGACCAGAGCGAAAGCAGCATCACCGTCTTTACCCCCACGGAATACGGGAACCTGATCTACAAGGCCAATACCCTGTACTCCGAGGGCAAATACGACGAATCCGCCGATGCCTGGCGGGAGGTGCTGAGGCTCAACTCCAACTACAACATGGCGTTCATCGGCGTGGGGCGCGCGCTGCTTCGGCAGGAGCATTACACCGAGGCCATGGACTATTTCAAAATGGCCCACGACCGGGAGAATTACGGACGCGCCTTCAAGCTGTACCGGAAGATCTGGGTGGAGGAGAACATCTGGTGGGTCGCGCTGATCCTGGCCCTGGTCATCGTGGTCCCGCTGATCATCGGCAAGGTGAAAAAAATGAAGTGGGAGGTGTTTGAGCATGACCGCAGCAAAGTCCATAGTTAAGGACCCCGCCTCCCGGCGCAGGGCCGCGTGGGAGCGCTACAAGCAGTCCCTTCACTACGCTTTCCACGTCATCACGCACCCCTTTGACGGATACTGGGATCTGGTGCACGAGCACCGGGGCACCCTGGCCGCGGCGCACACCTTCCTGTTCCTGTTCCTTTTGACCCGGATCGTCAAGCTGATGCTGACCAGCTTCCAGTTCATCGCCGCGCCGATCCAGCACATCAATATTTTCGAGCAGTGCGGCTCGCTGCTTCTGCCGTTCCTGATTCTGTGCCTGGCCAACTGGGCCATGACCACGCTGTTTGACGGAAAGGGACGCTTCAAGGACATCTACATGGCCATGTGCTATGCCCTGGTGCCCTACATCCTGATCCAGCTGCCCCTGGTGCTGGTCAGCAACATCATCACCTTTGAGGAAGCGTCCTTCTACACCGTACTGATGAGCTTCAGCCTGGTCTGGTGCGTGTTTCTGGCCTTTGTCGGACTGATGGAGGTGCACGACTACGGCCCCGGGAAAACCTTTGTGTTCCTGATCGTGACGGTGGTCGGCGCCTGTGTGATCATTTTCCTGATTCTTGTATTCTTCAGCCTGCTGAGTGATGCCTTGGGATATTTCGTATCCATGTATCGGGAAATCATGTTCCGGCTGAATTAAGGAGCGATGACGAGCATGAAAAAGAAATCGATTGTCCGCCGCCTGTTTCCATGGTTCGTCTTCCTGCTGTTTTGCGCGGCGCTGGTCGTTTTTGTAGGCATCCCGCTTTACGGGCAGCAGGAGAAGGAGACGGAGTATCCCCCCGTAATCTCCTTCTACAGCGGCGACGGGAAAAAGATGACCATGGAAAACGAGCATCTGCTGTTTGAAATGGATCCCGTTTCGACCCAGTTCTCCCTGAAGGAGAAGGAATCCGGCCGGATGTGGTATTCCAATCCGGTGGACGCCAAGGACGACAAGATCGCCTCCTCCACCAACAAAGCGGTGCTTTCTTCCACCCTGACGGTGACCTATACCACAAACAGCGGCATTTCCGAACTGAACAATTATACCTATTCCATCGAGAACGGCAGCTTTGACGTGGAACAGCTGGAGGACGGCACCATCAAGGTGGTCTACTCCGTGGGGAAGATCGAGAGGATCTACACCATTCCCCAGGTCATCACCAAGGAAAGGTATGACCAGTTCACCGACGCCATGAGCAAGTCCAACAAAAAGAAGGTCTCCACCAATTACACCCTGTACGAGCCTTCCAAGCTGGACAGCAAGGCCAACAAGGAAGAGATCATCGCCAAGTACCCCTCCGTGACGGAGCAGGCCCTCTACATCCTCAAATCGGACACCAACGCCAACGGCAAGGCCAAGCTGGAGGAATACTTCCATGGCGCCGGCTACACCCAGGAAGATTATGAAGAGGATCTGAAGCTGATCGCGGGGGAGAACAACGCCGCCGCAGGCGCGGTGTTCAACGTGGCGGTCCTCTACCGACTGGAAGGGAAGGACTTTGTGGTGGAGGTCCCCTACAGCGAGATCCGCTACAAGAACGACTATCCCATCACCAACATCAGCGTGCTGCCCATGTTCGGCGCGGCCAACATGAGCGCCGAAGGGTTTATGCTGGTGCCGGAGGGGGGCGGGGCCATCATCCGCTACAACAACGGCAAAACCCTGCAGAACACCTATTATTCCAACCTCTACGGCTGGGACTATTCCGAGGAAAGGCGCTCGGTGGTTTCCGAGACCAAGAGCTGCTACCCGGTGTTCGGCATGACCGGCGGCGGCGGTTCCTTCATCTGCATGATCGAGGGGGCCTCCTCCTACGCGGGCGTCTGGGCGGACATTGCCGGACGGTACAACAGCTACAATTACATTTACGCCAAGTACAACGTGCTCCACGCAGCCCGCTACAACGTGTCCGGCGCCACCTCCCAGATGGTGTACATGTTCGAAAAGCAGCTGCCCCAGGACACGGTCAAACAGCGCTACCGGTTCCTGGACAGCGAAAGCTATTCGGACATGGCCCTGGCCTACGGCGAGTACCTGACGGAAACCTATCCGGATTTCAAGATGACCGCCTCCGAGGATGTGCCGGTATCGGTGGAACTGCTGGGGGCCATTGACAAGATCGTGGTCAAGGCGGGCCTGCCGGTGAACTCGGTGGTGGGGGTGACCTCCTTCGCCGACGCGGAAAGCATTCTTACGGACCTGGAAAAGATGGGGGTCAGGAACCTGAACGTCCGCTTCAGCGGCTGGGCCAACGGCGGCGTCAGGCAGAAGGTGATGACCAGCGTGCATGTGCTGGGCGAGCTGGGAGGCGAGGCCGGCCTGAAAAAGCTGGTGGATGCGGCCAAGGCGGCCAAGGTGCCCCTGTATTTTGACGGCATCAACTGCTTTGCCTACAACAGCGGCCTCCTGAACGGCTTTACCGCCTTCAACGACGCCGCCCGGTTTGCCACCCGGGAGCAGGTGCTGCTGTATCCCTATTCCATCGTCAGCTATGAGCAGGACAAGCAGCAGGACGAGGCCTATTACCTGGTCAAACCCGAATACGCCAAAAAGAACACGGAGACCTATCTTTCCAGGCTCCGGGCGCTGGGGGTACAGGGCGCGGCCTTCCGGGATATCGGCAGCCTGCTGTCCGGGGATCTGAACCCCAGGAACGTGGTGACCAGGGAACAGGTGCTCCGGATGAACATCGAACTCCTTAAGCAGGCGCGGCAGGACGGCCTGAAGGTGATGATCAAGGAAGGCAACGTTTACGCCGTGCCGGATGCGGATCTGATCACCGACATGAGCCTGACCGGAAACGCCTATGCCCTTCTGGACGAGGACGTGCCCTTCTACCAGATCGCCCTTCACGGCAAAAAGGATTACACCGGCAAGGCCATCAACCTGAACGGGGACTACCGGACGGAGGTGCTCAAGTGCGCCGAGTACGGCGCGGGGCTGAATTTCACCTTCATGGCCGGGGACGGCAAGGTGCTGCAGGAGACGGATTACACCGGATATTACGCCTCCAGCTATCCCCTGTGGGAGGAGGAGGCCAAGGAGATCATCACCCGTTACCAGAAAGAAATGGCCGGGCTGAACCGGCTCAGGATCACTGGCCATACCGCCGTGAACGAGGACGTGGCCGTCACGACCTACGAGAACGGAACGAAGGTGTACGTCAATTACGGCGAGGAAAGCTTCCAAGTGGACGGGGTGGAAATCCCCGCCTGCGATTACCTGGTAAAGGAAGGTGATGGGGTGTGAGCACAAAGGATCGGAAATACCGCGCGCACTGGTATGACGGCCTGACGGAAGGGATCTCCATGCTGATTCCCTACCGGAAAAACAAGGTCTACCATACCATGCAGGCCAAGAGAGCCCGGACGGGGTATTTGTTTGTCCTTCCTTTCATCCTGGGGTTCCTTCTGTTCATGCTCAAGCCGCTCGTCGAGTCCCTGCAGATGAGCTTTTCAAAGGTCACCCTGATCCCCGGCGCCGGGTATGACAAGCCCTGGGCGGGCCTTTTGAACTACGAATACGCCTTCGGGGTGGACCCCTATTTCAACCAGTACCTGGTGGAAGAGATTAGCCGCATGGCCATTAACACCATCGCGACGCTGGTGCTCTCCTTCGTGGTGGCCGTCATCCTGAACCAAAAGTTCAAGGGACGGACCCTGGCCCGGGCCATCTTCTTCCTGCCGGTCATTTTGTCCTCCGGCGTGCTGCCCGGCATCGAGAGCCAGAACGAATTTTACAACATGATGGAGGGCGTCGCGGAGGCCGTGGCCAATTCCTCCGGCGTCAATTTGTCGGCGGCGCTGCAGGACCTGCTTTCGGTCTCGGGCGTGGGCAGCGGGGTGTTCGACGTCATTTTCCAGATGATCGACGCCATCTATGACATCGTCATGGCCTCGGGCATCCAGATTATCGTGTTCCTGAGCGGCCTGCAGTCCATTTCGCCTTCTCTCTACGAGGCGGCGGATGTGGAAGGGTGCTCCGCCTGGGAGGCCTTCTGGAAGATCACCTTCCCCATGGTCAGCCCGCTGCTGCTGGTCAACTGCATTTACACCATCATCGACTTCTTCATGAAGAACGACAACCGGGTGATGGAGCGCATCAACGAGGTCATGTACAAGCAGGCCAAGTTCGGAGAGGCTTCCGCCATGAGCTGGATCTATTTCGGCGTGGCCATTGCCTTTATCGGCATCAGCTCCTTCATTATTTCAAAGGCGGTGAAGACAGCCAATGAGTAAGGATAATACGGTCTTTCTTGGAAGCCGGGCGAATTTCTGGGACAGGAACCGTCTGTCCGAGGGCTATCTGCTGAAAAAAACCATCGGCCGGATCTGTATTTCGGTGGTGCGGGCACTCTTGCTGTTCGGATTGTGCTTCATGATCATCCAGCCGCTGCTGACCAGGTTCTCCAAAGGCATCATGGAGGAACGGGACCTGTACGATTCCACGGTGCGTCTTCTGCCGCGGCACGTGACGCTGGACAACTACCGCATCGTATTCGAACTGACCAGCTTTCCCACTTCGATGCTGAACACCTTCTGGACGTCCCTTTTGGTGTCGGTGTGCCAGATCATCTCCACCACCCTCGTGGCCTACGGCTTTGCCAGGTATGAGTTCCCGCTGAAGAAGTTCTGGTTCGCCTGCGTGGTGCTGCTCATCATTGTGCCGCCCCAGACCATTCAGACGGCCCTGTACATGAATTTTGTCAACTTCGACATCCTGGGGCTGTTCAAGCTGTTTACGGGAAGCACCATCAACCTGCGCACAAGCGTCCTGCCCTACGTGCTGATGAGCCTGACTTGCATGGGGCTGAAGAACGGCCTGTACATTTACATGCTGCGTCAGTATTTCAAGGGGGTCCCCACAAGTCTGGAGGAAGCGGCCTATGTGGACGGCTGCGGCACCATGCACACCTTCGTCAAAATCATGCTGCCCGACGCTTTCCCCACCATCGCTTCCTGCTTCCTGTTCTCCTTTGTGTGGCAGTGGACGGACCTGTTCTATACCCGGAACTTCCTGTCCAGCTACAAGATCTACTCCACCGAGATGTCCACCATCGTCTCCCGCATGGCCCGGTATTTCGCCACCGAGCAGGGGACCGCGGTGGTCGTCCCCGACGGGCGGCAGCAGCAATTGATCTCCATCGCGGTGCTGGTCTGCTGCATCCCGCTGATCATCCTGTATTGCTTTACCCAGCGTACCTTTGTGGAAAGCCTTGCCATGTCCGGAAGCAAGGAATGACCCATGGAGCCGATCGGCCCCGGGGACGAACGCCGTTCCCGGGCCTTTTTTTGCCCGGAATGTACAGGAAAGACAGAAAAACACTTGCGTTTTTCCGTTTGACGGTATATAATGAAAACAACGAGTCCGATAAAGCCGAGGGGCGAAAACAAAGAACTGTTTTGTTTGCAAAGCTGGGAAAACGTTTTCGTAACGCCAAAGCCGGTCGGGCCAAGGGGTTCCGCGCACCCAAGTGCCGCGGAAAATACTATTTTATACAGGAGGAATTTCCATGAAGAAGCTTGCAGCCATCGTCCTTGCCATCATGATGCTGTGCTCCTGCGTCAGCGTCCTGGCGGAAGCCCCCGAGGGATATCCCGAGGTGAAGGAAGGCGTCGATTTCGGCGGAAAGACCATCTACATCTACGACTACTGGTCCACCAGCTCTGACGAGCACAAGGCCGAGCCCACCGAAGAAGAGCAGGCCATGTACGACTATCGTGACTGGATCATGAAGACCTACAACTGCCACATCACCCAGGTGCAGGATGGCGACTGGGGCTCCAACCCCACCCAGATGATGAACTTCGTCTCCGCCCCCGATGGCAGCTATCGCATCTATGTCATCGAGCCCGGCTCCGTGATGAACCTGGTCAACAACGGCTATTGCATGCCCTGGGATCTGAGCCAGTTTGCCGACGCCGAGGATGACAAGTGGAACGACGCCGACATCGACTTCATGACCGTCGGCGGCAAGGTGTACGGTGTGGCCACCGGCGCCTCCGAGCCCCGTCAGTGCATGTTCTTCAACAAGCGCATCCTGGCCGATGCCGGCATCGACTGGAACGAGATCTACGACCTGCAGGCCAATGGCACCTGGACCTGGGCCAAGTTTGAAGAGATCCTGAGCACCGTCCAGAAAGATACCGACAACGACGGCGTGATCGACATCTACGGCATGAGCGGCAACACCAGCGACATGGAACAGCTGTTTGTGCACCTGAACGGCGGCAGCTTCTTCGAGTTCAACGAAGAAGGCAAGCTGCTCCCCACCATGAACAGCGACGCCACCCTGGAAGCCCTGAACTTTGTCAAGAAGCTGTATGACAACTACTACTATGTGGATCCCGACTCCACCGCCTGGAACTACTGGATCGAGAGCTTCAAGGCCGGCAAGTTCGCTTTCCTGGCCCACCAGACCTACGACGGCTTCAACGACACCTGCCTGCTGGACGGCATGGAAGATGACTGGGGCTGCGTGGCCTATCCTGTTCCCCAGGAAGGCGGCAACTACCTGACCATGATCAGCGACAACATCAACCTGATCCCCAACGTCTACAACGAGGAAGAAGCCTCCATGCTGTCCTTCCTGTTCGACCTGTGGACCAACGCCACCCCCGGCTTCGACGATGAAGACGGCTGGATCGGCAACAAGTACAACAAGGTGTCTGACGACCGCGCCGTGGACGAGACCTACGCCATGCTGCGTCAGCCCGAGCACTGCTGCGGTGAGACCGCCCTGTACCTGGGCACCATCAACGACGTCCTTGGCCAGCCCCTGTTCTGGAACATTTCCTGGCAGACCCCCGCTGAGTCCATCGAAGCCGCCATGCCCACCTGGGAAGGCCTGTGCAACGATTACAACAACAAGTAATCCTGATTCTTGCCTGATGGGGACCGCTCGAAAGAGCGGTCCTTTTTGGACGGCGGGTCCTCCCCGCCGCGGAAGGAAAAAGGGAGAACGATGAAAAAAACGATTTTGATCCTGCTCGCAGCCGTACTTATACTTGCCGCCCCGGCGGCACGGGCAGAAGGAGGTTCTGTGACGGTATATCAAAGCAACTTTTCGGTGGGCATGGATGGCTGGTACGGCAGGGGGGACGCGGTGACGTTGACGCCGGGGCTGAACTGGCTGAAGGTGGAGGGGAGAAAAAGCAGCTGGCACTCCCCGGGCAGGGACTTTGACCTGACGGAAGGGTGCCCCTACCAAATCAGCGTGCAGGTGAGGCAGGACGAAATGGACAGCGCGGAGATGATGCTGTCGGTCGCGCATACCCTGGACGGGAAGGAAACGTACGAAAACCTTGCCCGTGCCCAGGTCAAACGGGATGCCTGGACCACCCTCCAGTGCACCTATACGCCGGGGTATTATGAGAAGTTCGTCCTGTATGTGGAGACGGTGGGGGCGCCGGAAATGTCCTTCGAGTTCCGCCTGTTCAGGCTTGAGGCGCCGGAAGGCTCCGAGGCCGCGCAGGCTGTGTCGCAGGATACAGGGGCACAGGAGCTTCCGAGCCTGAAGCAGGTCTACGCGGATGCTTTTGACTTCGGCTGCGCCCTGCCGGGCTATGCCGTGAACCGCAAAGAGGTGCGGGAATTGTTTCTTGAGCAGTTCTCCATCCTGACGGCGGAGAACGAGATGAAGCCGGACGCGCTGCTGGACGTCAACGCCAGCAGGAAGCTGGCGCAGGAGGACGAAACGGCCGCCGCGGTCCGCCTGGACCGGGCCAGGCCGCTCATGGATTTCGCAAAGGCCAACGGACTGAAGGTGCACGGGCATGTGCTGGTGTGGCACAGCCAGACGCCGGAGGCCTTTTTCCACGAGGGATACGACACCGCCCGGCCGCTGGTGACCCGGGAAGTGATGCTGGGCCGCATGGAAAACTACATCCGGGGCGTTTTTGAGGCCGTGGAGGAAATGTATCCGGGGCTGATCGTGTCCTGGGACGTGGTGAACGAGGCCATTGACGACGGCACAAACCGCCTTCGGGACAGCAACTGGCTCAAGACCGTGGGGGAGGATTTCGTGGCCCGGGCCTTTGAGTACGCCCGCAAATACGCCCCGGAGGGGACGCTGCTTTACTACAACGACTACAACACGGCGGTGCCGGGAAAGCTCAAGGGCATCCTGGACCTGCTTCAGGGCCTTTTGCCGGAGGGGAACATCGACGGGTATGGCTTCCAGATGCATCATACCGTGGGCTACCCCTCCATGGGGCTGATTACCTCCGCTGTGGAAAAGGTGGCCGCCCTTGGGCTGAAAATGCGCGTCAGCGAATTGGACGTGGGTATCGACGCCAACACGGAAGCGGACCTGAGAAGGCAGGCGGACAAATACCGGGAGATCATGAGGCTGGTGCTCAGGTTCCGGGATGCGTTCGAGGCGGTGCAGGTCTGGGGCGTATCGGATCCCATGTCCTGGCGCTCCGGGACCTTCCCGCTGCTGTTTGACGCGGGGCTGAACCCCAAGCCGGCTTTCTTCGCGGTGGCGGACCCGGCGGGTGCATGACCCTCCCGAAGGAAAGAAAAAACGAAAATGGGCCTTTTCAAATATCCTCCAAAAGGGTATAATATGGAAAGGAGCCTACGGCTTACTATAATATGAATGAGAGGATTGGTTCGCATGAAGAAATTCCTCGCTCTGCTTCTGGCAGTCTCCATGATGCTGGGTCTGTGCGCCGTGTCCAGCGCGGAAGGCACCATCAAGATCGGCATGGTGACCGACGTTGGCGGCGTCAACGACAAGTCCTTCAACCAGACTTCCTGGGAAGGCCTGCAGGCGCTGGCCGCTGAGGACCCCACCTTTGAAGTGAACTACCTGGAAAGCAAGACCGACGCGGACTATCAGACCAACATCAACACCTTCATCGAGGAAGGCTATGACCTGATCATCTGCGTGGGCTACATGCTGGCCGACGCCACCCGCGAAGCCGCCCAGGACAACCCCGAGCAGCTGTTCGCCATCATCGATGATTCTTCCATCGACCTGCCCAACGTTGCCTGCCTGATGTTCGCCCAGGAGCAGGCTTCCTACCTGGTTGGCCTGGTCGCCGGCTCTGTCACCCAGAGCAAGACCGTGGGCTATGTCCAGGGCATGGTCTCTGACAGCATGAACCTGTTCGGCATCGGCTACATCTCCGGCGTGCTGGAAGCCTGCCCCGAAGCCACCGTGCTGCAGTACAACGCCAACAACTTTGGTGACGCTGCCGGCGGTTCCACCGCTGCCAAGGATATGATCACCAAGGGCGCGGACGTGATCTATCACGCGGCCGGCGGTACCGGCATGGGCGTGATCGAAGCCTGCAACGAAGAAGGCATCTGGGCCATCGGCGTGGATACCGACCAGAGCATCCTGGCCCCCGAGCATGTGATCACCTCCGCCATGAAGCGCGTGGACGTGGCCTCCCAGGACATCTCCAAGGCGGTCAAGGACGGCGCGTTCACCGCGGGCGTGCATCTGTATGACCTGTCCAACGGCGGCGTGGACCTGGCCCCCACCCGGGATCATATCCCCGCTGAAGTGCTGGAAAAGGTCGAGGCTGCCAAGGCTGCCATCATCGCCGGCGAAAAGACCGTCCCCACCAGCGTGGCGGACTGCCCCGCCTTCGAACTGGCCAAGTAATCCTTTAAAGCAAAACAAACGCAGCGCCTGCCGTGTGAACGGCAGGCGCTGTTTCCATGATACGATGAAAGGGTTTGTGCCCTTTGCTGTCCTGCAAAGGACTGGCGGTCAGGATGGATCAGCGTTCCATCTGGAGACGGTTCCGGATCTGGAGCATTTTTTGATCCAATCTGGCGCTTTCTTCCGCGCAGGCTTCCAATTCACTCGCCAGCTGCCGCGCCGTTTCGGGATCGAGGTCCTTTTTATACCGCAGCTTATGCTCGAGGCTTGCCCAGAAATCCATGGCAATGGTCCGCATCTGCACCTCGACGAACATGTCCTTTTTCCCGTTTTCGGTATAAATGGGGGTGGAAACGATCAGATGCAGGCTTCGATAGCCGCTGGGCTTTGGATTTTGAATATAATCCTTGCGCTGGATCAGCTTTACATCCTCCTGTGCGAGAAAGCATTCCTCGATCTGATAGAGGTCGTCGATAAAGGAGCAGACGACCCGTACCCCGGCGACATCCCGCAGGTTTTTCTCCACCGAATCCAGGGAAATCGGCAGGCCGAGCTTCTGCAGCTTCCGGATGATGCTGTCAAGGGCCTTCACCCTTGACTTGATGGATTCGATCGGGTTGCGTTCCCCCTGGATGGAGAGCCGGCTGTTGAGAATGTTGAATTTGGTTTCCACCTCCATCACGGCGCACTGATAATCCATCAGCATGCTGTAAACAGGGTCAAAATCGGCGTGAAGCTGCTCAAGATACCGGTCGATGTCGGTTCCGTCCCGGGGCTGCATCAGTTCATTCCGGGCGGGATCGGCCGGAACGATTTTGTGGGGATCCATCATGTGAGTCTCTCCTTTAACCGTGATGAGATCAATTGCGCAGTGGAGCGTCCGGCCGCATTCTCCTCGGTTAAACGCTCCGTTTTGCTTATGCGGGCGCCAAAGGCATCCTTTCGGCGTTTACACGACGAAAGCCCTTTCGGCCCCCAGGGACCGGGCCAGGGAGGCATAGCTTTCCGCCAGGGCTGGACCAGTCTCAAACTCCCCAAGGACCTTCCGGTATTTCTCCCGGACGCCAAAGGGCCGGTAACGGATGAGTTTGTAGGGGACGCGGGGGCCGATGACGCCGGCGACGAAGGAGACGGTCTCCCGGTTCTCGTTGTCCCGGTCCGGGAAGACCACGGTGCGGACCTCCTGCAGCTTGCCCCGGGCAAGCAGGTACCCAAGGTTCCACAGCACCCGGTCCGGCGAAACGCCCAGCAACGTCCGGCTCCAGGCGGGGGAGACGGCCTTCACATCCAGCATCACGCCGTCGCTTATGTCCAGCAGCCGGCTGTCCTTTTCAAAATCAAAGGAACCGTTGGAATCAAGAAGACAGGTCTTGCCCATCTCCCTTACGGCGGGGAACAGGTCCAGCAGAAAATCATTCTGCAGGGTGCATTCCCCGCCGGAGACGGTGATGCCGTCGATATAAGGGGCGGCGCGGCGGATTTCCCGGAGGACCTCCTCCACGGTCATCCAGGTGACCCTGGGGGAGGCGTCGTGAGGACAAAGCCGGATGCAGGTGTCACAGGATACGCAGGCGGCGCTGTCCCAAACCACCTTCCCCTCCGGCCCCAGGGACAGGGCATGGGCGGGACAGGCATCTACGCAGGCCCCGCAGTGGGCGCAAAGGTGAATGGTCTCCGGATTGTGACAAAAGAGGCAGCTGAAGGTGCAGCCCTGGAAGAAAATGCTGGTGCGGTTGCCGGGACCGTCCACGTTGGAGAAGGGGATGATCTTATTGACCGGCGCTTTCTTCATGATGCTGCACCCTCCGGTCCAGGGCATGGCCGCCGTCCTGGGCGCCCATGCCAAACAGGGTCACCTGGTTGAGGGACTGCTTCTGCTGGCGGAGCTTCTCGATCTCGCTCTTTTTGACCAGGTAGCCGGTCACGCGGACCACGTCGTTGTTTTCCAGATAGCCGGAGAAATACCTCAGGCCCCGCTGAAGGGATCCCTTGATGATGGGCAGGATGGCCTCCGGCGTCTTCAGATAGGTCTCCTCGAACTTGAAGATGTCCCCTGTGCCGGTGGGAAAGTAGGGGTGAAACTGTTCGTTGACCTCCAATTGGTCCAGCATGGCGGGCTCGGCGCCAATGGGGATGCGGGTCCCGGGGGAATCGTCCATGCCGTCGGAATCGATGCCCACCTGGGCATGGAGGCGGTAGTGGTGGCCGAAGGCGTCGCAGTAGGGGGCGGTGTGGGCGCTGACCTGTTTTTCAATGGCGTCCATGATGCGCCTGCCAAGTTTTGTGGCCTCCGGGTCCATGCCAAAGCCCTTCTTGACATCGGGGATCTTCAAAAGGTGGTTGCAGCACTCGGCCAGGCCCACCACGCCGAACATGCCGATGAAGTTTTCCATTTTGACAAAGCCTTCGGTGACCAGGAAATTGGACTTGAAGAAGCTGGACTCCTCCACGATGAAGCGGACCCGCTTGTCCATATATTCCAATTGCAGGTCCACGTACCGGGGCAGCACGTTTTGGATGAAATCCTCCGGGTCCCTGGCGTCCAGGCTGCACTCATACAAACGCATCCGGGGCAGGGTGTAGCCGCCGCCCCCAATGGACAGGCCGTTGTAGCAGGAGGCAATGGCGTATTTTTCGCCCCATTCCTTGACGAACATGCGGTGATTGGCGAAGGAGGGCTTGGCGGTTTTCAGCATGCAGCGGACACAGGCCAGGGCAAAGTCGTCGCTGGTCCTCTCCGGGTCATAGCGGAGGGTCAGGTTGGGAATGGCCAATTGCATTTCTTCGGTCAATTCCAGCAGCAGGCGGCCGGTGACCGAGTCCTCCGGGCCGATGTCCGCGTGGACGAAGGAATCCGTCAGGGTGCGGTCGATGCTGCGCAGGAAAAGGCGGAGCACCTTTTTGGCATAGGCTCTGTCCTCCCGGAGGACGAAGGGCTCCAGCAGATGGTCCAGGTCCCCCAGGTAAACAGGGAAGGTGGTGATGGAGGGAACGTGATTGTAGAAGATCTCCAGCACGTTGACCGCCTCCAGAAGATCCTTCGGGGGATCCAGCTGCAGAAAGGCGCAGCCTTTTTGGAACAGCAGGTCGTAATCCGGGCAGATATACCGGGGCCGGTAGGGCATGACGCCCTCGTTGAGGTCGCAGAGCGCGCCCTTGCGCTTGGCCTCGTAATAGGCGTCGGAATAGCGCAGGGTATGGTCGGTGCTCTCGCCAAGGCGCGCCAGGGCATTGAGCTCCTGCCGGTAGGTCAGGGTCGGATCCTGTATGATTTTCAACGCTTCAGACATGTCGATACGCCTCCTGGAACGCGTGGGAATTTGGAAGTGGAACTGTGTTAATTTTAGCCTTTTTTCCCGGCCCCGTCAACCGGAGGGGAAGGGGGTTTTCAGGCGGGAAGGAAATGTTTGCGGGAGGCAAAAAAACAGTTGACCATTGCCTGGAAACTCTTTAAAATTAGAGAAGAATCAAAGGCGGGATGCATCCCTGCCGTGAAGAATGGAACATTTTCAAAAAGGGGGCGGATTCCTTGCCAAAAGAGCATGTGGACATGAATACGCCGGTCATTGAGATGCGGAACATCGTCAAAAAGTTCGGCGATTTTGTGGCCAATGACGGGATCAACCTGACGGTCCACAAGGGGGAGATCCACGCGATCCTCGGAGAAAACGGCGCGGGCAAATCCACGCTGATGAACCAGCTGTACGGGCTGCTCAGGCCTACGTCGGGAGATATCCTGGTCAACGGCAAAAAGATCGTTATGAATAACCCCAGAGACGCCATCGACGCGGGCATTGGCATGGTGCACCAGCACTTTATGCTGGTCCAGCCCTTTACCGTGACGGAGAACATCGTCCTTGGCACGGAGCCCCTCAAAGGCGTCCGCCTGGACATGGCCAAGGCCAGAAAAAACGTGGTGGAAATATCCGAGCGCTACGGCCTTTCCATCGACCCGGACGCGAAGATCGAGGATATCTCCGTGGGCATGCAGCAGCGGGTGGAGATCCTCAAGGCCCTCTACCGCGGGGCGGATATCCTGATCCTGGACGAGCCCACCTCCTCCCTGACGCCGCAGGAGATCGTGGAACTGATCGAGATCATGCACAACCTGACGGCGGACGGCAAGAGCATCATCCTGATCACCCATAAATTAAAGGAGATCAAGGAGTCGGCGGATTTCTGCACCATCATCCGGATGGGCAAGTACATCGGCACCGTGGACGTGGATACCGTGGATGAAAACGATCTGGCCAGCATGATGGTGGGCCGCAAGGTCACCTTCAAGGTGGACAAGCCGGAGCAGGCTCCCGGGAAGGTGATCCTGGACGTAAAGGACCTGCACGGCGTGGACTACCGCGGGGTGGAGATCCTCAAGGGACTGAACCTGCAGGTGCACGCCGGGGAGATCGTGGGCATCGCGGGCATCGACGGCAACGGACAGACCGAGCTTGTGGAGATCCTGACCGGCCTGCGAAAGGGTACCCGGGGAGAGGCCACCGTGAACGGGTTGAGCGTTTTCAACAAATCCCCCCGGTTCGGCTTCCTGCACGGGGTCTCCAGCATCCCCGCGGACCGGCAGAAGCACGGCCTGGTGCTGGATGCCTCCATTGAGGACAACCTGATTTTGCAGAATTACGGCGAGAATCCCTATTCTTCCAATGCCATTCTGCACAGGGTACCGATCTATAACCACGCCACCAAATCCATAGCGGATTTTGACATCCGCCCCAAGCAGAGCGAGAAGCGTCCGGCGGGCACCCTCTCCGGCGGGAACCAGCAGAAGGTCATCATCGCCCGGGAGGTCCAGAACGACAAGGACCTTCTGATCGCCGTCAACCCCACCCGGGGCCTGGACGTGGGCGCCATCGAATACGTGCACAAATACATCGTGGAGCAGCGGAACCGGGGCAAGGCGGTGCTGCTGGTGTCCTTTGAGCTGGATGAGATCATGAGCCTGTCCGATGTCATCGACGTCATCTTCGACGGACAGATTGTCGCGTCCATCCCGGGGAAGGATGCCAACGAGAACGACCTTGGCCTGATGATGGCAGGAGGGAAAAAGGCATGACAAAGAAAAAAGGACTGTTGGATTTCCTCTCGGAGAACAAGTTTATCCACATTCTGCTCTCGGTCGTGCTGGGGTTCCTTGTGGGGGCCATTTTCCTGGTGGCCATGGGGCTGCCGGTGGGGGCGGCTTATGGAAAGCTGATCGACAGCGTGACCTCGGTTTCCGGTTTTTCCAACGTCATCGTCTACGGGGTGCCCTATATCGTGGCGGGGCTCAGCGTGGCCTTCTCCTTTAAGACAGGCGTGTTCAACATCGGCGCCGAAGGCCAGTTCGTCATGGGTTCCATCGCCGCGGCGGTGGTGGGCATCCTGTGCGGCGGCCTGCCCAAATGGATCCTGATCCCCCTGTGCTTCCTGGCCGCCATGGCGGCGGGGGCCATTTGGGGCTGCATCGTGGCCCTGCTCAAGACCCAAAGAGGCATCAACGAAGTGCTGAGCATGATCATGTTCAACTGGATCGCCTTCTACCTGTCCAATTTCATCGCGGGACTGCCGGGCATCAAGAACACCGGTTCCACGGAGGCCACCCAGAACATTTCCGACAACGCCATGCTGCAGCTCTCCAAGGAATTCACCAAGGCCCACGGCCTGGCCAACACCAGCAACTGGGGCATCCTGGTGGCCATCTTTGTGATGCTGCTGGTCTGGTTCATCATCGAGAAAACCACCCTTGGCTATGAGCTCAAGGCGGTGGGGTCCAACAAATACGCCGCGGAATACGGCGGCATCAACGTCAACCGCTCCATCTTCGTGTCCCTGGCCATCTCCGGGGCGCTGGCGGGCCTGGCGGGGGCGCTGCTGCTGATGGGCCGCGGCAAGCGGGTGAGCATCTTCAGCGCACAGGAGGGCTACGGCTTCGCGGGCATCGTGGTGGCCCTGATCGGCTGCTCCAACCCCTTCGGGGTGTTCGTGGCGGGGCTTTTCTACGGCGCGCTGATGTTCGGCGGCAGCAAGCTGACCCTGGTCAAGTCCGCTGCCGGGAAGAGCATTCCGTCCCAGCTGACAAGCGTTATCATCGGCACGGTGGTGTTCTTCATCTCCATTTCGGTCATCTTCCGGTATATCAAGTACCTGAAAATACGCAGGCACAAGCCGGATGCGGCTTCGGCGGCCAAAGGATGAAGGGAGTGCTGAGCAATGACGGATTTTCTCAATACGCTGGGCATTATGCTCTATGCCACGCTGATATATACCGCGCCGCTGCTTTACGCGGCCCTGGGGTCTTGCTTTTCCGAAGTGTCCGGTGTGGTCAACATCGGCATTGAGGGCATGATGACCGCGGGCGCCTTCGCCGGCACGGTGGTGGCCTACTTTACCGGGAATCCCTGGGTGGGCTTCCTCTGCGGCGGGCTCGCCGGGGCTTTCTTTGGCATGCTGCACGCGATCGCGACGGTCAGGCTGGGGGCGGATCAGACCATTGCCGGCACGGCCATCAACATGCTGGGCCCGGGCATCGTCATCATGATCGGCATGGTGGTCTTTGGCTCCACCGACAGCGCGCCGCTGAACGCGGCCCAGAAGATCCCGAAGCTGTTCACGGGGGTATTTGACACCGCAACGGCCTTCGGGCGCTTTATGGACAACGTCTTTGCCACCTACGCCTCCACATACCTGGTGTTCCTGGTGGCGCTGCTGGTCTGGTTCATCTTCTACAAGACCCGGTTCGGCCTGCGGCTCCGCGCCTGCGGCGAGCATCCCCAGGCCTGCGAGACCCTGGGCATCAACGTGATCCGGATGCGGTTTTTGTGCGTGTGCATCTCCGGTTTCCTCTCCGGCCTGGGCGGGGCCTGTGTCACCATGGCCATTTCCACCCAGTTCAGGCCCATCTCCATTGTGGGCCAGGGCTTTATCGCCATCGCCGCGGTCATCTTCGGCAAGTTCCGGCCCCAGGGCGCGCTGATCGGCTGTTTGCTGTTCGGGTTCTGCTCGGGCCTGAAGGTGGTCCTGGGCGGCTCCTCCGGGGTGAACATGCAGCTTCTGTCCATGATCCCTTATGTGGTCACGGTTATTGTGCTGGTGCTGTTCGTGGGCAAGTCCCATGTGCCCTCTGCCAACGGCAAGCCCTATATCAAGAGCAAATAAAACTGGCGCCTTTCCGAAGCCACGGCGCGCGGACCGAAAATGGACTAACGCGCGCCGTGGTTTTGTTTGGGACGGCGCCGGTCTGGAAGGAGAGCTTCTTTGCGTTACGGAAAAACGGACCGGAAACGGTTTTTATACGGCTCGGCGGCACGAAGCCTGGTTGTGCCCCTTCTCTTTTTGGCAGCCATACTGCTGCTGGGCCTGGCGGGATGGGCGTATCTTTGTCCGGGCAGGGCGGGGGAGAAGTTCCTTGTGATGCTGCAAAATTTTATAAGCGGCCGCACGCCCGGGGAGCGGGCGCGCCTTCTGGGGCAGACCCTGGCAAGGACGGCGTCCCTTTGCCTGTGCGCCCTGGCGATCGCGCTGCCCTGTCGGGCGGGGATGTACAACCTGGGCGTGGCGGGGCAGTACGCCCTGGGGGCGGGGGCGGCGCTGGTCTGCGCCCTGGAATTCCGCCTGCCCTGGGCGGTCTGCGTCCTCGCGGCCGCGGCCCTGGGAGCGGTCTGGGGCGCCCTCTGCGGGGCGCTGAAAGGCGGGCGGAACGTCAGCGAGGCCCTGTCGGGGCTGCTTATGAACGCCGTGGCGCTGGTGCTTTGCCGGAACAAACTTAGAAGCCTCCTTTCGGGCGGCGGGACTTTGGGCGTCCTTTCCACAGGCCCGATGCTTCCGACCCTGGGGCTCGACGGGCTGTTTGGCGGCGAGCCCACTGTGACGCCGGCGATCCCCGCGGCGGCATTGGCGGCGGCAGCGGTCTATATCGTGCTTGAGCGGACCCGCGCCGGGGCCGCGGTGAAGGCCGCTGCGCTGAACGCCCAGGCGCCCATGTATCCGGATCCCGGCGCGGGGCGGACGGCCTTGATGACCCTGACCGCCGCCGGGGCGCTGGCGGGCCTTGGCGCCGCCGCGCAGCTTTTGAGCGGGGCAGGAGGCTGGTCCCTTTCCCGGCAGCCGGCGGTGGGGATGGTCTGCGCTGCGGCCGCGGCGGCTCTTCTGGGGGGCATGGACCCCTTTGGGACCCTTCTTTGGGCTTTTGTGCTGCAGCACCTTTCCGACGGGGCCGCCCTGGCGGACGGGCGGGGGCCGCTTTTGACGGAAGCGATCTATGCGGTGCTTGTCGGGCTTGGCGCCTTTGCCTTTTTCATCCGTCACGCCGGGAAAAAGCGGAAGGAGAAGGGAGGGGAAAAGCCATGACGGCGTTTTTGCTGAACGCGGCGCTGTTTACTGCCGTGCTGCTCCTTTGCTGCCTGGGAGGACGGTTTTCGGAGCGGGCCGGGGTCTTCCCCCTGGGGCTGGAGGGCCTGATGGTCTTCGGGGCGCTGGGGGGCCTTGCCTGCGCCAACGCCCTGCCGGAGGGGATGTCCCGCTGGGCGGGGATCCCCCTGTGCCTTCTCTCCGCCGGCATGGCGGGGCTGGCAGGGGCCCTGCCCCTGGCCGCCGCGGTCCCCCTGAAGGGGGATCCGGTGTGGACGGGAACGGCCGTGAACCTGCTCAGCGTCCCGCTGGCCCTGCTGGCGGCCCGGATGACCGGAGAGGGAAGCGCGGACGTGATGGATACCGTCCGGGCGATCGAATGGCTGGGCGAAAAGCAGGGGCAGCTGCCCCTGCTGCTGCCCATCGTCCTTGCGTTTGCGGCCCTGGGGCAGGCGATCCTTGCAGGGACGCGGTTTGGCATCCGGCTGCGGGCCTGCGGGGAGAATGCCGGGCAAAGTCTTTTTGCGGGGCTGCAGGTCGGGCGGACCCGGGTCCTGGGGGTGCTGCTTTGCGGCTTCTTCGGGGGCATGGGCGGCCTGGGGGCCGTGCTGGCCCAGGGCGGAAGCTGGAACGTGGGCCGCGGCGCAATGGGCCTGGGTTTTCTGGCCCTGGCGGCCCTGACCGCGGGAAGACGCAAAAAAACGGCGGCCTTGGCCGCCGCGGTGGTGCTGGGAACGGCCTGCGCCCTGTGGGGCCGGTCCGGAGAGGGGATCCTGGGCGGAGCGGGGCTTCCGGAAGGAACCTTGGAGGCGCTGCCGTACCTGCTGGCCCTGGTGGCCCTGGCCCTGTGCAGACGGGGGACGGGGATCATGAGGAATGCGGAGAGTGAAGAGTGGAATGACGGGGGTTCATGTGAAATGTGAAGAGCGGAGCGTGAAATGACGGGGACAGGACCGCAGCCTTCCGCTATGGAGAAGGCGTCGGGTGCCGATTTCTGAACGGGCGTGACGGAAAGGCCTCCGTAAAGCCCGCCGTATTCATTTTTCATGATCCATTTTTCAGCCTTCCGTCTTCAATGGATCAAAAACGGGGGCTGCTGCGGACACTCTCCGCGGCAGCCCCCGTTTCTGTTGGGCGTTCAGACGAGCTTGGTCGGGCAGTCCCGGCCGTGGATCAGATTGAGGAGCCCCTCCAGGGCGGAGCGGCAGATCTCGTCGGCGGCGTCCAGGGTACGGCGGGCCAGATGATCGGTCAGGAACACCCGGTCCATGGCGCGCAGCTTTTTCAGCGCGGCCTCGCGTTCCGGGGCGGCGGCGCGCTGCAGGGGCAGATAGGACTGTTTCGGGGCGGCGAGGTCCAGCCCCAGGGCGCCGATACGGCCACTTTCGATGGCACTTGCCAGGATGGGCAGGTCTACGCGGTCCTCCGCGCCGACCACCACCAGGACGGTGCCGTCCTTTAGGGCAGCAAAGAAGTCCGCGTCCAGGACGGGGGTATCTTCCCCGGTGGGCCCCAGCACAAGCACGATGTCCGCGGGGGCGCTTTCCCCCTCGGCGGGCTGGGGAGCGGGCTCCTGCTTGTCTTCGCTTTCCTCCGTGCGGAAGATGGAAAGGATGCTGCGTGAAATGCTGCGGCCCTCGGGCACCCTGGGGGCCTCTTCCGCGGGGGCTTCGCTGCCTTCGACAAGGCAGCCGAAGGCTTCCAGCAGGGGCAGGACGGCCTGGACGGTCTCCTCGTCCCCCAGGACGCGGGCCGTGCGCCCATACAGGGTGCGCCCGGCGAATACGCCCTCCGGCAGACGGCGCAGACAGGCCAGCGTCATCAGCAGGGCCAGCTCGCTTTCGCTTCGGGGGGTGGAGACGGCGCCGCAGACCTTCAGGCCGGTTTCACGGGCCGCTTCCAGGTCAACGTTTTCGCTGCTTTCGGACCGGATGGCCAGGGCCTTGACCCCGATGTTCTTCCAGCAGCGCAGGATCAGCCGGTCGACTTTGCCTTCGTCAGAGACGCATACGCCTTCGCAGCCCTCCGCGTCATAGGCGCTTGCGGGGCTGGGAAGGGCTTCGGACAGGCTCAGTTCCGCGTCCAGAAGGCCGCCGAGGTGTTCCAGGGACGCTTTTTCCTCTTTTCGTACGCCGTACACATGGATTTTCATGGGTGAAGGCTCCTTTCTGTATTTGAGCCGGGTCAGGGCCGGGCTTTTTCGGCCTGTTCCCGGTCATATGCCTGCCACAGGGGGGCGTAAAGCGCCACGTTGCGGTTGTGCTCCTCCAGGGTGCGGGCAAAGGCAAGGGACCCGCTGTCCGGTTCCTTGGTGCAGAAATACAGGTACTGCCCCTGCACAAAGGACGTGTCCGGGTACAGGGCGGCTTGAATGGCCGCCGGGGAGGGAGCGCAGATGGGCCCCGGGGGGAGCCCGCGGTACAGGTAGGTGTTATAGGGACTGGCGTAGCTCAGGTCCGCGTCGGTCAGGCTCAGCCGGGTGACCCCGGACACATATTTGACCGTGGCGTCGCTGCCCAGGGACATGCCCAGCTTCAGCCGGTTGTGGAAGACGGCGGATACCCGGGCGAAATCATCGTTCCGGGCCTCTTTTTCGATGATGGAGGCCAATGTCAGCACCTGGTCCATGGTCATGCCGATCTCCTCGGCCCGCTGGTGCATGGAATCGTTAAAGACGGCTTCCGTCTGGCTGAGCAGCTTGCGGATGATCTCCTCAGGGCCGGCAGAGGTGTAGACCTCATAGGTGTCGGGCATCAGATAGCCCTCCAGCTTGTACAGGCGGCTGGCGGAAGTGGGGGCGGACAGGACGTCGCTGACATAGTAGTATTCCTTGAAATCGGTGCCGCTCCGGCACAGGGCCAGGAAGGGATCGGCGCTGTCCAGCTGCCCGGCGCCCACCAGGTAGGATGCGATGTCCCGCACCGTCCAGCCGGGGATGACCGTGATGGTGCGCACGATGGGGTTCCCGTCCCCGGTGGTCAGCCGGTCCGCAATCTCCGGCAGGGTGAGGGATCGGGTCAGCACGTAATCCCCGCTTTGGATCTTTTGACCGTAGCCCAGGAAATCCGCGTAGTATTTGAATACGGAGGAGGAGCGGATCAGCCCCGCCGCCTCCAGGTCGTTGGCCACCCGCGTCAGGCTGGCCCCGGAGCGGATCTGGAAGGTGATCTCGGTCGGGTCCGCGGTGTCCATGGCCGCGAAATACCTTCGCTCAATGCCGTTCCAGACCCCCATGGCCAGTCCGGCAGTGAGCAGCACCGCGCAAAGGGCGATCAGCACCGGCCGGAGCACCCTCCAAAGAAGGCGGCCCCAGGGAATCTTTCGGGGGAAAAGACCGTCCCCGCCGGGGGAGGAGGGATCAAGGGAAAAGCTCATGCGCGCACCTGTCCTTTAAAGTCGTTGAAAAGGGGGAAAAAGGGAGGGTCACAGCGTCAGGCCCATGTCCAGCCCGGAGGCCTCCCCGATGATCTGCAGGACGTCGACGGTCATTTTCTGCAGGCGCAATTGGGCCAGCAGATAGCCGCTGGTCCGGGGGTCGCCGTACAAAAGGGCGTTCATGGAAGAGAAGCGCTGCACCAGGTCTGCGTCCGGCTGCTGGCCGGCGGCGGCCGCCAGCTGGATGCGGGTCTGCATGCGGGCATATTCCTTAAGCAGGCTTTTGATGCCGGCGTCGGCGTCCACCTCCTCTTTGTATTGGGCAAAGATTTTGTATTCCTCGCTTTGGCGGATATCCTCGGCCAGCAGTCTGGCCCGTTCAACCGGATTCATGGCAAAACCCCTTTCAGAAAAGTACGGTCCGTGGGCGCAGCGCGCGCCTTAATCCCATTATAACATAAGAGCCGCCCGTTGGACCCGGAGCGGAACAATTATTTACAGGGAAGCAAAAAAAGACGGAAAAACAGTTGACAGCGGAATCATATTGTGCTAAATTATATTTGATAAAATAATTTCAGGAGGGATTCCGATGAGCTTTTATGATTATTCCGTCAAAACGCCTTCCGGTGAGGATTTTTCCATGAGCCAGTTCCAGGGCAAGGTGGTCCTGGTGGTCAACACCGCCACCGGCTGCGGATTCACCCCCCAGTACAAGGAAATCGAGAGCATGTATGAAGCCTACCACGCCCAGGGGCTGGAGGTGCTGGACGTGCCCTGCAACCAGTTCCGCAACCAGGCCCCTGGCACCGACGCGGAGATCCATGAGTTCTGCACCCTGCATTACAACACCCAGTTCCCCCAGATGAAAAAGAGCGATGTGAACGGTCCCCAGGAGCTGCCCCTGTACACCTTCCTCAAGAGCCAGAAGGGCTTTGAGGGCTTCGGGAAGGGTCCCAAGGCCATCATGATGAATATGGTCTGCAAGGGCGTGGACAAGGCGGACCCCGCTATCCGGTGGAACTTCACCAAATTTGTGGTGGACCGCTCCGGCAGCGTGGTGGCCCGGTTTGAGCCCACCGCGGACATGGCGGACGTGGAAAAGTGCGTTAAGGCGCTGCTGTAAGGGCGGCCCTGCCTTCAAGCGGGAGGATGAAAATGGAACGTTATGAAATCGCGGTCATCGGCACCGGCCCCGCGGGACTCAGCGCGGCCGTGACGGCGGCCCTCAGGCACAAAAAGCTGCTCCTTCTGGGGCAGAAGGACCTGTCCGCGAAGCTCTCCCGGGCTGAGAGGATCGACAACTACCTGGGATTGCCCGGCATTTCCGGTGCGGACCTGGCCGGGAAGATGGCGGCGCATATCGCCTCCATGGGCATCGAAATCACCGAGGACCGGATCACCCAGGTGTACGCGATGGGGGATTATTTCGCCCTGCAGGGCCGGGAAATGTACGAGGCGGAGACGGTCATCCTGGCCGGCGGCGTGGTACAGGGGAAGCTGCTCCCCGGCGAGGAAGCGCTGCTGGGCCAGGGGGTCAGCTACTGCGCCACCTGCGACGCGGCGCTGTACCGGGGCAAGGACACCGTGGTGGTGGGCTACAGCCCCCGGGAAGAGGAGGAGGCCGCTTTCCTGGCCGAAGTGGCGGGAAAGGTGACCTACATCCCCATGTATGACGGGGAGGTGCGTCTGGACCCGAAGGTGAACGTTCTTCGGGAGCATCCCGTGGAGATCCGCGGCACGCTGAAAAAGCGCGTCCTTGTCACCAAAGAAGGAGAACACGAGGCGGACGGCGTATTTATCCTCAGGGACGCCGTGTCCGCGGGGCAGCTGGTGCCCGGCCTGGAGACTGACGGCCCCCACGTGAAGGTGGACCTTTCCATGGCCAGCAACCTGCCTGGGCTGTTTGCCTGCGGGGACCTGGCGGGACGGCCCTACCAGTACATCAAAGCGGCGGGGCAGGGCAACATCGCGGCCCTGAGCGCCGTGGGCTACCTGGCGGACCGGAAGGCCGCCCGATAACAGACCATCAGGAGGAAAAAACCATGATCAAACCCATTACCAACAACGATATGACCGAAGCCAACGCCCAGAAGGTGGCCGTGGTGGATTTCAACGCCACCTGGTGCGGCCCCTGCCGCATGCTGGGCCCGGTGCTGGAAGAATTGAGCGACGAACTGGCGGGCCAGGTGGCCTTCTACGGCTGCGACGTGGACGAGAACGACGAACTGGCGGGTAAATTCGGCATCATGAGCGTGCCTACCGTGCTGCTGCTCAAGAATGGCGAAAAGGCTGCCGTTCAGGTCGGCTTCCGTCCCAAGGCGGATTACCTGAACTGGATCAAGAGCAACCTGTAAGCGCCCGGCGCGGAACAGGCGGAAGCCGTCCCGGCCGGGGCGGCTTCCCTTTTTACGCGCAAAAAACAGACAAAGGATGGACCCTCAAATGGACCCTTCGGATGAAATGCTGCGGCTGGACCGGCAGCTGTGCTTTCCGTTGTACGCGGCCGCCCGGAAAATCGTGAACCTGTATACCCCCTACTTCAAGCCCCTCGGGCTGACCTATACCCAGTACATCGTGCTGATGGCCCTGTGGGAAAAGGAGACCATGACGGTGGGGGACCTGTGCAAAAAACTGTATCTGGATTCCGGCACCCTGACGCCGCTGCTGAAAAAGATGGAGGAGAAGGGGTACCTTAAGCGCGCCAGGTCCCAGGAGGACGAGCGGGTGGTCCTGTGCAGCCTGACAGAGGCGGGCGGCGCTCTGCGGGAGAAGGTGCGTCCCATCCCGGCCTGCGTGGGGCAGTGCGTCTGCCTGAGTCCGGAGGAGGCCGCGGCATTGTACGGCATCCTCTACAAGATCCTGGAGAACGGGGAAACGCCCGCTGGCCCGGGGGAGAACTGAAGGAAAGGACAGATTGGGAGAGGGCCGGGGCCTGTCGGCGGTCTCATTCTCAGGACCGGGGCGGGTTCGTCCTTTTCGCGGTGGAAAAGGGGACCAATCCCGCTGCGTTACGATGGGGGAAAAGGGGCAAAACAAAAAAGAAGAGGCTGTTGCACAACCCCAGCAACAAAAAATGGAGCTATCAACCACTGAGG
>CAMJUL010000005.1 GCA_946408995.1 uncultured Clostridia bacterium
GCATGAGCGGTGGTGTGGGAGGACGGGGGTTAGCCACCCCCTCCTACCCGATTATAGCCACAGCTGGATTTCAGAGATTGAGCGTAAAAAAACAAGCCTGCGATTCGGCACGAAAGAACCGGATCGCAGGCAGATCATTTTTAATGAGCCCGGAGTCTTTCATCCCGCAAAAGGGCTTCCAGCATGGAAAGAAGCCGGTCGACTTCGGCCTCCTCGGTAGCCCAGGAGGTACAAAAGCGCATTACCGTATGGGTGTCATCCGCTTTTTCCATGAAGGCAAGCACACAATGCTCTCTCAGACGTGCTGTCAGCGAATCAGGAAGACAAGCGAACACCTGATTGGTTGGCGTAGGGAACAGAAGCCGGATGCCCAGGTCGGACAGTCCAGTTTGGATCCTGCCGGCAAGACGGACCGCAGAATCGCCGATGTGCAAATAAAGGTCGTTTGAAAAAAGGGCATCGAACTGGGCGGCGATGACGAATCCTTTTGCGCAAAGAGCGCCCATCTGTTTGATGATCGTGAAAAAATGGGGGATCGTTCCGGCCTTCGGAACGACGACTGCTTCCCCGAGCAATGCGCCGCATTTTGTACCGCCGATATAGAAAACATCGCACAAACGCGCCAGATCAGGAAGCGTAACGTCGTTTTGCGGGGAAGATAGCGCGTAAGCAAGGCGGGCGCCGTCAATATACAAGAACAAACGGTTCCTATCGCAAACCCTTCTTATGGCGGAAAGCTCCGGGAGCGAGTAAAGCGTGCCGTATTCCGTTGGCTGGGAGAGGTAAACCATTCCAGGCATGACCATGTGGTCGTGGTTGTCATCCGCATGGAACGCGTCCATGAAAGCTTCCAAATCGGACGCGTTGATCTTTCCCTGGGACTGGGGCAGGGGGAGAACTTTGTGCCCTCCAAACTCGATAGCGCCTGCCTCATGCGTAGAGACATGACCGGTCTCGGCCGCGAGCACTCCCTGATAAGGCCTGAGCAGCGCACGGATAACGACCGCGTTGGTTTGTGTGCCTCCTTCAAGAAAATGGATTTCAGCCTCCGGGCAATGGCATGCGTTTCGAATGCGGGATGCCGCAGATTGGGTGACAGGATCCGTGCCATATCCGGGGAAATGGCAAAAATTTTGTTCCTGAAGCTTTTGCAGAATGGAAGGATGGGCGCCTTCCATATAGTCTGAGGCAAAATAAAGCATGTCCACGATTCCATCTCCTTTGCGGGAATAGGACAATTGTAATCAAAAAGGGAACGAATGGCAAGAGTGAATTGAAAAGATGCCGCGGTAGAAACAAAACATGTCATCTTTTGTTTCTGCTAATATTAGAACATACGATGTTCTGTTTAAAAAAAGTGCTGGATTATCATGTTTTTTGCAGGATCCTGCTGCTTTCCTGGTGATCTCCCTGTACTATTTATGACATGTAGCGCGTGTATGGGGAAATGTTGACAAAACGCCCTTCCTTCTGTTATTCTTCAAAGGTCATTTTGAGTTATTTGAACATTTTATTCAAAATGTTAGGAAATGACAACGCCGTTTTCTGCTTTTGCCTGTCTTCTTGAACGAAAGGAACGCCGCGCTTATGAATGACGGAAAAACAGTCACCCCGATAACCCGTTTTGAGGATTCTCCGGAGTATCTTGAGTTCGCCCTTCGCCGCGCCGAAATGGTCAAAGCAACCGGAAACCGAGATCCTTATTTCATCAGGCATGATTCCGCCCTTAAAGATACCTCTTTGGTGGACGGCGTCAAAAAGCTCAATTTTGCAAGCTACAATTATGTTGGCATGTCCGGAAGAAAAGAGGTCTCTGAGGCGGCCAAACACGCCATCGACCTCTACGGCACCTCTGCAAGCGGAAGCAGGCTTCTTGCCGGCGAAAAAAGCCTGTACCGCGAATTGGAAAAGGAGATCGCTGACTGGAAGAAATCAGACGATGCCCTTGTTCTTGTTTCCGGGCATGCGACCAACGTGACCTTTGTCGGCAATTTCTGCGGAGAGGGGGATCTTATCCTATATGATTCCTTATCCCACAATTCCGTTTGGCAGGGCTGTCAGCTGAGCAGGGCTACCTGCAGGCCTTTTCCCCACAATGACGTTGAAGCGCTTGACCGGATCCTTTCCACAAGGCGCCATCGTTTTGGAAAGGTGCTGATCGTTGCCGAGGGTGCCTATTCCATGGATGGGGATATCGGGGACATTCCCGGCCTGGTACGGGTGAAAAAAAAGTACGGCTGCTTCCTGATGGTGGACGAGGCCCATTCCTCCTGTGTGCTCGGCCCCACCGGGGGTGGTGTTGACGAGTATTTTTCCCTTGCCCGGGGAGACATTGACATCCATATGGGAACCCTTTCCAAGGGACTGGGCGCCTGCGGCGGCTATCTGGCAGGGAGTCAGGCCATTATCGATTACATGCGGTATATGCTGCCGGGCTTTGCTTTCTCGGTGGGAATCTCTCCTCCGCTTGCCGCTGCGGTGCTGACAGCCATCCGCCTGCTGAGGCAGGACGCTTCCATCATGGAAAAGCTTCATCACAACATCCGGTTTTTCTGCTCGGAAGCAAAAAAGAGGGGGCTGAATATCTGCCGTGCCGGGGAAACGGCCATCATCCCGGTGCTCATCGGGGATGACCTGAATGCCTATGTCCTGTCCAACGCGCTTCGGGATAAAAACGTTTGCGTACCGCCGGCGGTCTTTCCTGCCGTGCCAAGGGATCAGGCCAGGCTGCGCTTTAATGTCATCAGTGAACATTCGGACGAGCAGATCCTGTATGCGCTGGATACCTTGGTGGATTCCGCCAGGGAATTGGGCATCACTCTCCCGTAAAATGAAGCATTTTCCTTCTCTTCATACAATGTTATCTTATTAAGACCCCCCTGCCGGGCAGACAGGAAGAATCAACAGAAAGGAAATCCAAGCTATGAAACCGTTCAAAGAGGGCAAAGTCAGAGAAATCTATGATGCCGATGCATCCCTGATTATGGTAGCGACCGATCGGATCAGCTGCTTTGATGTGATCCTGAACAATACAGTGACCGGCAAAGGGAAGGTCCTGACACAGATGTCCAGGTTCTGGTTTGAAGTGACCAAGGACATCCTTCCCAACCACATGATCACCTGTGACGTTAAAAAGATGCCTTCTTTCTTTAATTCGGACTATTTTGAGGGACGGACGATGATGTGCAGGAAGCTCCACATGCTTCCGCTTGAGTGTATCGTGCGCGGATATATCACGGGCAGCGGCTGGGCAAGCTATCAGAAGAACGGTACGGTCTGCGGCATTTCCCTTCCGGAGGGCCTTCAGGAATCCCAAAAGCTTCCTGAGGCGATTTATACGCCGTCCACCAAGGCAGAAATCGGGGACCATGACGAAAACATCTCCTATGAGCAGTCCATCGCGCATCTGGAGAAGCATGAACCCGGTCAGGGAAAACGCCTTGCTGAGGCTCTGCGCGACGCCTCCCTGACGCTGTACCGGACCTGCGCCGATTATGCGCTGAAGCGCGGCATCATCATCGCCGATACAAAATTTGAGTTTGGTCTGGATGAGAATGGCAATCTTTGCCTGGCTGACGAGGTTTTGACGCCTGACTCAAGCCGGTTCTGGCCTGTGGAAGGATATACCCCCGGAAAAGCGCAGCCGTCCTTTGACAAACAGTTTGCAAGGGATTATCTGAAGGCTCATCCGGATTGCAACTGGACGCTGCCCCAGGATGTGGTCGACAAAACCATCGAAAAGTACCACATGGCTTATGAGATGCTGACAGGAGAGCGGCTCTGAAGCCATGAAACGCCGGAAACGGCGTTTTTTCTTTGCCCGGAAAGCCTTGGAAACGGTCTCCCTTTTTGCAGATGAAGCAGGTCCCCTTTTGCAGATGAAGCAGGTTGGAGATTTACTTTTTCCCGCGTTTTTGCTATACTTTACAGACACCGTTTGGCGTATTCTGTATTGGGGGAAATCATGAGGCTGAACGCTTTGACTGGCCCGGATGAACTGAGAAAGGCATCTGTGGAGGATCTTGAGGAACTGGCGAAGGAAATCCGGAAAGTCATGCTCCGGACGGTTTCCGAAAACGGAGGACATCTTTCCTCGAATCTTGGGACCGTAGAACTGACGCTTTCGCTGTATCATGTTTTTGATTTTTCCAAGGACAAGCTTGTCTTTGATGTGGGCCATCAGTGCTATACTCATAAACTGGTGACTGGCAGATACGATTCCTTTTCCACACTACGGCTCGACGGCGGGATCAGCGGCTTTCCAAGAACCGCCGAAAGCGTGTATGATCTGTTCAACACCGGTCATTCCTCGACGGCGCTGTCCCTCTGTGCCGGCCTTTGCCGTGCGGGAAAACTGCTGGGGGATACGGGTAAAGTGATCGCCGTCGTTGGGGACGGCGCCATGACGGGCGGAATGTGCTATGAAGCGCTGAACGACATCGGGAATGACGACAGCCTGCGGCTTATCATCGTGCTCAACGACAACGGGATGTCCATTTCCAACAACGTCGGCGCGCTCTCAAAATATCTGACATACATGCGTCTCAGCAAAGGATGGCAACGGCTGAAACACCGTTTTTCGGACGTTCTGCTGAAAGTGCCCTTCGGCGGGAAGTGGCTTCACGAACGGTTTCAGAACATCAAGGACCATATCCGAAATGTGTTTATCAACGACAAGTTTTTTTCCTCTCTGGGGATCAGATACCTGGGACCCGTGGACGGACATGATATCCATAATCTTTCGATGGTGCTTCATAAGGCCGCTTCTTTGGATGGCCCGATTCTGATCCACGCCGTTACCCAGAAGGGAAGGGGATATCTGCCGGCAGAGCAGGATCCGGAACGCTTTCATGGCACGGGCCCCTTCTGTATCGAAGACGGAAAACCCAGGGACCCAGCCGGCGGTCCTTCCTTTGGAAAGGCAGCCTGCGAGTGTCTGCTGGATCTGGCCGGGAAAGATCCCCGGCTGGTTTTGCTGACTGCGGCAATGACCCATGGCACAGGGATGGAATCGTTTGCAAAACGCTTCCCGGACAGAAGTTTTGATACGGGCATCGCCGAAGAGCATTGCGTGACCATGGCCGCCGGAATGGCAAAGGGCGGCCTGAGGCCTGTCGTAGCGATCTACGATACGTTTCTCCAAAGGACTTATGATCAGATCATGGAGGACATCTGCTTTCAGAATCTTCCTGTCATTTTTCTGATCGACAGGGCAGGTCTGGCGTCCGGAGACGGGGGAAGCCATCACGGGATCTACGGCATCAGCTATCTGCGGACCATCCCGAACATGCGTATCTTTTGCCCAAGATGTGTCGAGGAACTGAAGGAGATCCTTGTTTGGGCCCTCTCGGCTTCCTTCCCCGTGGCCATTCGGTATCCGAAAGAGGACCCTTGCGCGGGGGTCCCATATCCCACGGAGCCGTTTAGACCCGGCAAATGGGAAATGCTTGCCGACGGACGGCAGGCCTGCATCGGCGCTGTCGGAAGCATGGTTCCCGTCGCATTGGAGACGGCAAAAGAATTGAAAAAGCGCGGGGTGGACGCGGCTGTCTACAGCTGCACCTCTGTGACCCCCTTGGATACCGCGGTCCTTCGTACCCTTTCGGAGAAGGATATCCCCTTTTTCACCATGGAGGAAAATGAGCTTGCGGGCGGCTTTGGCAGCGGCGTCGCGGAATGGTGCGCCGATAACGGCGTTCGTGTCCCGGCCAGGATCTTTGCGCTCCCCAAAGCCTTTCTCCCGCACGGAAGCCGTGAAATGGCGTTGACAAGGGCAGGAATGAATCCTGCTCAGGCCGCACAAACGATTATGGAGAGGGTCCAACGTGAAGGAAAGAGCTGATGTCCATCTGGTCCGTGCCGGGCAGGCGGAAAGCAGGGAAAAGGCGCAGGCCATGATCATGGCCGGAGAGGTCTTCCTGGGAGAGAAACGGATCAATAAAGCGTCCGAGTCCGTGGAGGAAGACGCCGTTCTGATCTTGCGGGGCAATGATCTCGCTTATGCCAGCAGAGGCGGCCATAAGCTTGAGAAAGCGCTGGATGTTTTCAAAACAGAGGTTGCCGGACGCATCGCCATGGATGTGGGGGCGGCGGCGGGCGGTTTTACGGACGTGCTTCTTCGGCACGGCGCCGCGCACGTTTATGCCATTGACGTTGGATACGGTCAATTTGATTGGAAGCTCAGAAACGATCCGCGGGTAACCCTGATGGAAAGGACCAACGCAAGACTCCTCACCCGGGATCATTTTTCGGCCGTGCCTTCCCTGGCTGTCATGGATGTGTCCTTTATTTCGGTGCGGCTGATTCTGCCGGCCCTGGTCGGCATTCTGGGAGAACAGGGCCGGATCGTCAGCCTGATCAAGCCTCAGTTTGAAGCCGGAAAAGGTTCGGTTGGAAAGAACGGCGTTGTCCGGGAAGCGGAAACCCATATCCGTGTCCTGACGGAGATCCGAGATTTTTGTCCGTCTCTTGGATGGCATGTAAATGATTTTACTTTTTCTCCGATCAAGGGTCCCAAAGGGAATATAGAGTTTCTCGCTGACCTGTCTTCCGGGAGAGAGGAATGCGTGACCGGGGAGGAGATTGGCTCCCTTGTCCGTCTTGCGCATGAGACGCTGAGAGGCGCCTAAGCTTTTTCCGGCCGGACACGGCAAGGAGAAAAGCCGGAATCTCTTTTGAGTTGCGGCAAAAACCATTGACGCTGATAATTTAATGTGCTAATATGCTATTGCGCTAAAGCGAACGGCCGATCCTGAATGCGTCCCTTTCAGGGAAGGACGGCCGGACCTTTTTTTGCCCGGATGCCTGCATGGGCAGCCTGAACCAATGAAAGACGGTGCGTCATGGATCTTTTGAACAACGGAAATGTGCAGCTGCTTGTCAAGGCGTTGACCAGTATCGATTCACAGGAGGACTGTCAGGCTTTTCTGGAAGATCTTCTGACCGCCCAGGAACTGATGGAGATCGCGCAGCGGATCAAAGTCGCGGAGATGCTGGTGCAAAAACGCACGTATGAGGAAATTGCCAGAACGACTGGAGCCAGTACCGCTACCATCAGCCGGGTAAACCGCTGCATCCGGTTCGGGGACGGCGGCTATCAGCGGATTCTGGATAAAATCAACGGGCAAACGCTGCCATCCAGCCCCGGTGCGTGCTGAGGGAATGGAAAGCAGGACACGGGAAGATGGATCCGATCATCTGAAAGGAACGAAATGGGTCATGGAACAAAAATGGGACGTGCTGACAGTGGAGGAAAGCACAGGCATCGAATTGAGGCGGATCTATGCCTCTCACGGATATACGCCCTATAAAATGTGTAAATTCGAGCCCTATGATCTCTACGCCGCAAACCGAAGCTTTATTACGGGAGAACACATTCTGACCTTTACGGACATCAACGGGAAACTGATGGCCCTGAAGCCGGATATTACCATCTCCATCATGAAAGGCTATCAGGGAGGAGAGCAAAAATCCTACTACAATGAGTATGTTTACCGGGAAGGAAGTACGGCAAGGGAGTTCCGCGAGATTCCCCAGGCAGGTGTGGAACGGATTGGTCACGTGGACCTTTACGAGGAGCTGGACGTGCTCTCCATGGCGGCTGAAAGCCTGGAACACATAAGCGAAGCCTGGATATTGAACCTGGGTTCCATGCAATTTCTTAAGGGCCTCCTGGAGGAGACGCACTGCTCAGAGGAAACGGTGAAGCGTCTCCTGTCGTGTATCAAGAGCAAGAACAGGCACGAGATCGAGGAGATCCTGAAGCAATTATTCATGGACAAACGGATCCTCGAGGCCTGGAGAACGCTGGCTGTTTTGTACGGGCCCTTCAAGGAAACGCTGCCCGTGCTTGAAAGCATTTCCCTGAATGACCAGATGACAGAGGCTTTTCGGGAATTGAGCGCGCTGGACCGGGCGCTTGACGGAACGGCCTTTCAGGATCGGATCCATCTTGATTTTTCCATCATCTCGGATCTGGGGTATTATAACGGTTTGGTATTTCAGGGATTTACAGAGAATGTTCATGCCGCTGTTCTTTCCGGCGGAAGATATGATCATCTGGCGGAGCGGTTTGACAAGCACGCTCAAGCCATCGGGTTCGCGGTCTATCTGGACCTGATCCGGCCGCGGGATCGCTCCGGAGCGCAGAAGGATCCGGAGACGCTGATGCTCTATTACGATGAGCGTATCCCGCCGGAGGAGGTATTGGCGCAGGCAGCCAGAAAACGGAATGAGGGGTACAGCGTCCGCATTGCCAGGAGAGACCCGGACAGTAAGACTCTGAAAGGATAGACTAGCCATGATGATCCATGTGGCGCTTCCAAAGGGAAGACTTGGGGAAAAGGTGTACGAACTGTTTGAACAGGCCGGGTACGGCTGCCCCTCTATCCGTGAAAAAAACCGGAAACTGATTTTTGAGAACCCGGAAGCCGGGATCAGTTTTTTCTGGGTCAAGCCCACGGATGTCGCCATCTATGTCGAACGGGGGGCGGCAGACGTAGGCGTTGCCGGAAAAGACATCCTGAATGAATACGAACCGGACGTGTATGAGCTTATGGACCTTCAGCTGGGGAAATGCAGAATGTGCGTCTGCGGGAAGGCGGACTTCACCCCGGACGCGAGCCGTCCGCTGAAAGTGGCTACCAAGTTTCCCCGGACGGCCAAGGCTTATTATTCGGGCCGCTCCAGGGATATCGACATCATCAATCTGCATGGCTCCATTGAGCTGGCGCCGCTTCTTGGGCTGAGCGATGTCATTGTGGATATCGTGGAGACGGGAAAGACCCTGGCTGAAAACGGCCTTGTGCCTCTTGCGGAGGTCTATTCCATCAGTGCGAGGCTGATTTCCAACAAAGCCTCTTTGAAATTCAAATACCAGGCCATTGAATGCCTGAGAAGTTCCCTGGAACGTTGCGTAGAGAACGTACGGCCCGCTGGGGGCCAGGAGGCGGGTTTGTCTTCCGCCGGTCCTGTGAAAGGAGAAGTATGAAAATATTCAATCTTCAGCAGCTCGGGATCGAAAAGATCCTGAACCGGGAGGAACAAAAGACCCAGGAAGAAAGCATTCGCGCCACGGTTGCCGGGATCCTGGAACAGGTTCGCCTCAGGGGGGATGAGGCCCTTCGCGAATACTCCAAACGCTTTGACGGATGGGAGGAAGGGGCGCTTGAGGTCACAGAGCAGGAAATCGAGAAAGCGTTCAGCGAATTGGATCCGGAGCTGGTCCGCGTCATGCGAAAGGCAGCGGACCGCATTCGCGCCTTCCATGCCAAGCAGATCCACCAGAGCTTTATTATGACAGAAGAGATGGGAACGGTCCTTGGGCAGAAGTATCAGCCGATCGAAAAAGCAGGCCTGTACGTTCCGGGCGGTACGGCCGCTTATCCAAGCACGGTGCTGATGGATGCGATCCCTGCGCAGCTGGCCGGCTGTCCGCATATCGCAATGACCACGCCTGCAAAGAACGGGGTGGTCCCCCCGGCCATTCTGGCGGCGGCCAGGATCGCGGGCGTCCATCATATTTATAAGGTAGGCGGAGCGCAGGCCATCGCCGCGCTCGCGTACGGAACGCAGACCATCCCCAAGGTGGACAAAATCGTAGGGCCGGGCAACGCGTTCGTTGCGGAAGCCAAACGACAGGTATATGGCCTCGTTTCCATCGACATGATCGCCGGGCCCAGCGAGATCCTGATCATCGCGGACGGGCGCTCGGACGCAAGTCATCTTGCGGCGGACCTGCTGTCCCAGGCCGAGCATGACAAAATGGCGACGGCGGTCCTTGTTACAGACGACCCGCAGCTCGCCAGGCAGGTCTCCCTTCAGGTGGATAAGCAGCTTGAATCCCTGCCAAGACGTGAAATCGCCTCCGCATCGATCGAGAACAACGGAAAAATCATCCTTACCGACAGCATTGATACCGCCATAGAGGTGTCCAACCGCATCGCGCCGGAGCATCTTGAATTGTGCCTGGAAGATCCCTTCAAGTATCTGGACCGGATCAAAAACGCGGGATCGGTCTTCATGGGACGATACTGTCCGGAGGCGCTTGGGGATTATCTGGCCGGGCCGAATCATACCCTGCCGACCAGCGGGACCGCACGGTTTTCCAATCCGCTTTCGGTGGATGATTTTGTCAAAAAGACCCAGTTTACCTATTTTACCAGGGAGGCGCTGGACAGTGTCCGGGAGGATGTGGCGCTGTTTGCCCGGTCAGAGGGACTGGAAGGCCACGCCCGGAGCGCGTTGATCCGCGGACTCGCGTTAGAAAAACCCCTGGACTGAAAGGGCCTTTGGCCCGGACCGGAGGAAAGCAATGAGCAGATTTCTGAAAGAAGCGTATCGTGAACTCAGGGAATATGTTCCGGGTGAGCAGTATCCTTCCGCCCGTTATATCAAGCTGAACACGAACGAATCCCCCTATCCGCCCTCTCCCGGGGTCGCCCGCAAGGTCCAGGAAGCCGCCCTGACGCTGCGTCTTTACTCAGACCCGGAAAACGTCCTCCTGAGGGAGAAGCTTGCACGCCATTTGAACGTCGATCCCGCCAATCTGCTTGTTACCAACGGTTCCGACGAGGCATTGCTGTTCGCGTTTATGGCCTACGGAGACAAAACGCATCCGTTTGTATTTCCTTTTCATACCTATGGCTTCTACAAAGTCCTGTGCGACGCTCTGGAGATCCCCTATCGTCAGATCCCGTTAAATCCGAATTTTACCGTGAAGAGCGCGGATTACATGGGAACAGTGGAGAACGTCGTCCTTGCCAATCCAAACGCGCCGACAGGGATCGCGCATCCGATCCATGAGATCGAACGGATCCTTGCGTCCAACCCGGACCGGATCCTGATCGCAGACGAGGCATACGCAGATTTCAATGTTGAAAACTGTCTGCCCCTGGTGGCCAGGTATGAAAATTTGGTGATTGTCCGCACGTTTTCCAAATCCTGGTCCCTGGCCGGGGCCCGGCTTGGGTACGTGATCGCCAATCCCACTTTGATAGCGGACCTGAACAGAGTCAAGAATTCTATTGCGCCTTATAATGTGAATCGAATGACCGCTCAGGCTGCGATCACGGCGATCGAAGAATTCCCTTATTACGCCGCGATGCGGGATAAAATCGTCGCTACCCGGGAAAAAACCTCCAAATCCTTGCGGGAAATGGGGTTTGAGGTCCTTCCAAGCAGGACTAATTTTGTTTTCGCCCGTTACCCTGGGCTGGATGGGGAAAGGCTTTACCTTCGCCTGAAAGAAAAAGGGATCCTTGTGCGCCATTTCTCCACGGAGGGGATCCGGGATTTCAACCGGATTTCCATTGGCCTGGAGGAAGAAATGGATACCCTTTTGGCCCGGTTGCGGGAAATCATCCAAGAATGAAGGGAGACGTCTATGCGCACCGCTGAGATTCATCGTCAGACGAAGGAAACGGATATCCGGGTCAGCCTTGCCCTGGAGGGGAAGGGAAGTACGCAAATCCAAACCTCGTGCGGTTTTTTGGACCATATGCTTGAACTGTTTGCGGCGCATGGCCGGTTCGACCTCCGGATCTCATGCATGGGGGATACCCACGTGGATTATCACCATACCACGGAGGATGTAGGCATCACCCTGGGAGAGGCGTTCTCCAAAGCGCTTGGCGGCAAAAAAGGCATTAAGCGGTATGGCAGTTTTTTGCTTCCGATGGACGAATCTCTGGTTTTGTGCGCCCTGGACCTGTCCGGACGGACGATGCTCCGGTATTCTCTCCAGCCGCCGGCGGAAAAAGTGGGGGATTTTGATTCTGAATTGGTCCAGGAATTCTTTTGGGGCTTCGTCCGTGCCTGTCCCATGACGCTGCATTTGAAACAATTGGACGGCATCAATACCCATCATCTGTTTGAAGCGGCCTTCAAGGGCTTTGGACGCGCGATGAAGGAAGCCGTGACGGTGGATGTCGATTTTCCGGATGCTGTTCCGTCCACCAAAGGAGTGTTATGATCACGATCATCGATTATGGCGTCGGAAACCTGTTTTCGCTGAAAAGCTCTCTTCAGGCGATCCATGTCGAGGCGCAGGTGACAGCGGACATGGATACAATCGTCCACGCGGACAAGATCATTCTGCCTGGAGTCGGCGCCTTCGGGGATGCCGCGAAAAAGCTCAGACAAACGGGCCTGGACAAGATCGCGGTGGAAAGGGCTTCGGAAGGGATCCCCCTGCTTGGAATCTGTGTGGGAATGCAGCTTTTGTTTGAAAGAAGCCATGAGTTTGGCGTACATCCCGGCCTGGGTCTGATCCCCGGTGAAGTGAAGCCCATTCGGGAAACGATTTCTTCCGAATTGAAAATACCTCAGATCGGATGGAATCAGCTTCAAATGATTCAGAAAGAGCATCCGTTATTCAGATATCTCCGGGACGGTGCGTATGTGTATTTTGTCCATTCCTACCATGCCGTGACGCCCAGGGAATATGTGCTTGCCCGGACCGATTACGGCGGCCTTCTGACTGCTGCTGTCGCCAGGGAAAACGTGATGGGATGCCAATTCCATCCGGAAAAAAGCGGAAGGGCCGGTCTGGCTATTTTGAAGGCATTTGCCGAACTGTGAGGTGCGTCATGCAGATTTTACCTGCGATCGATCTGATGGAAGGGAGAGCCGTCCGCCTGTACCAGGGGGATTACAGCCAAAAAACCGTCTATGGAAACGATCCGGCTGAGACGGCGCTGTCCTTTAAAAAGGCAGGGGCCAAGGCCCTCCATCTTGTGGACCTGGATGGGGCAAAAGCGGGATATGCCGTAAACGCGGAGGCTATCAGGCGTATTCTTGCCGGGACGAAGCTTCCGGTAGAGGTTGGAGGCGGGATCCGGAACATGGAGACGCTCAAGCAGTACTTGGACTTGGGCGTCGAACGCGTCATCCTTGGGACTGCCGCTACCGGGCAAACGGCGTTTCTTGAAAGCTGCCTTGCCCGCTACGGAGAGAAAATCGCCGTTGGCGTCGATATCAAGGACGGCAGGGTCGCGGTGAAAGGCTGGACCGAGACGGTGGAAGGCAGCCCGGAGGCATTTTGCGGACGCCTTGCCGGCATGGGTGTACAAACCCTCATCGTGACCGATATCAGCAGGGACGGCGCGATGCGGGGGACCAACCTGGAATTGTACGGCACGCTGGTCCAACGCTGTCCCTGCCGGCTGATCGCTTCCGGCGGTATTTCTTCCCTGGAGGAGCTTGTGCGGCTGAAAGCGCTTGGCGTTTACGGTGCGGTGCTTGGGAAAGCCCTTTATACCGGCGCGCTTGACCTGCATACGGCCATTGAGGTGAGCGAATGATCACAAAACGCATTATTCCCTGTCTGGACGTCAGGGACGGAAGAGTCGTCAAGGGGACGCGTTTTTTAGGCCTTCGTGATGTGGCTTCTCCGGTGGAACTGGCCGCCCTGTATTCGGATCAGGGGGCGGACGAATTGGTCTTTTATGACATTACCGCCTCCAGCGACGGCAGAAAGATCTTCACAGAAATTCTCAGGGAAACCGCCTCCAGGGTTTTTATCCCGCTGACGGTGGGCGGGGGGATCTCCACCATAGAGGATTTTGACCGCGTGCTCAAATGCGGCGCTGACAAAGTCAGCGTCAATTCCGGGGCGCTGCGGGATCCGGAGCTGATCTCCCAGGCCGCCAAAAAATATGGCAGTCAGTGCGTGGTCCTTTCCGTGGATGCGAAAAGAGTGGATGGTCAATTCCGCGTGTTTTCCAAAGGCGGGCGGGAAGATACCTCCCTGGATGCACTTGAATGGATCCGTAAAGGGGTCGGTTTGGGCGCGGGGGAGATCGTGCTCAATTCCATCGATACGGATGGGGTCAAAAAAGGATTTGATCTGGAAATGCTGGAGGCGGTATGCGCCGCTGTTCAGGTGCCCGTAATTGCCTCCGGCGGTGCCGGAAGCATGGAGGATTTTGAGATCCTCTTCAAAACCCTTCCGGGGGTTGACGCGGGGCTTGCTGCTTCCATTTTTCACTTTGGTCAGATCCGGATCCCGGATCTGAAACAGTTCCTTGATGAAAAAGGGATCAATATGAGAATAGAAAAGAGGGATGAAGATGGTTTCGCTGGATGAACTTCAATTTGATTCCAACGGACTGATTCCGGCGGTGATCCAGGAAGAGGGCACAAACAAGGTGTTGATGCTGGCCTATATGAATCGGGAAAGCCTGAAACTGTCCATGGATAAGCGCCTGACCTGCTTTTATTCCAGGTCCAGGCATCAGCTTTGGCTGAAAGGGGAGACCTCCGGTCACTTTCAGCATATCCACTCAATCCGTACCGATTGTGACCATGACGCACTTTTGATCTCTGTCACAAAGGACGGGCCCGCCTGCCATACCGGCAGCGACAGCTGCTTTTTTAATCCAATCATGATCGAAGAGGACCGGGAAGCCGCCTTTTCCATGCAGGACCTGTATGCGCTGATCGAGGGCAGGAAGAAAGAAAAAAAGGAAGGCTCCTATACCAGTTATCTGTTTGAAAAGGGACTGGACAAGATCCTGAAAAAAATCGGCGAAGAATCCACGGAAGTGGTCATCGCCGGAAAAGCCGAGGACAGGGGAGAAACCGTTTATGAAATCGCGGATCTTGTCTACCATGTGCTGGTTTTGATGGTGGAAATGGGGATCAAGCCCGGGGAGATCATGGAAGAGCTGGAGTCCAGGCATGTGATCGACCACAAGGTCAAGCAGGAAAAAATGACCGGAAAACCTGAAGGGGAAACAGCATCCCGGAAAGGATAAACATGCAGAAGAAAAGCATCGGATTGATCGGCTGCGGGAACATGGGCGAAGTCCTTCTCCGGGGCATGACTGCTGGGGGGACCGCACCGGCAGAGATTCTTGTCTCAAGAAAAAACAGGAGTCTCCTTAAGGAGATCACGCAGAAGTATCCGGTCCGGGAAGCCGAAAACCGGGAAGCCGCGGCTTGCGATGTGGTCCTGTTTGCGGTTAAGCCACAGCAGTATGCTTCCGTGGTCCCGGACATCAAAGGGGCCCTTCGTAAGGACGCGCTGTTTGTATATCTGGCGCCCGGCTTTTCTCCAGAGAAAATCGTCCAAATGACCGGCCTGGATTCGCTGCGCGTAATCCATCTGATGCCGAACACCCCTTGTAAAATAGGGCAGGGCGTTTTGGCCTATTCCTGCGGGACGGGGGTTACGGCCGAGGATGAAGCCCTTCTTCGGACCCTTTTTGGGGATCTGGGCCTGCTTTTGAAGGTGGAGGAAAGCAAAATGAGCGCCGTGGTCGGCATCAGCGGATCTTCGCCGGCCTATTACTACATGATGCTGGATGCCCTGGTGTGCGCCGGTATCCGGGCAGGCCTCAAAAAACAGGACGCGCTTGAAATGGCCGCACAGACCATGAAGGGTTCAGCCATGCTTGCCATGGAAGGGAAACACGTGGCAGCGCTGCGGGATGAAGTATGCTCGCCGGGCGGGACCACCATAGAAGCGGTTTATGCCCTCGAAAAAGCCGGGTTCGGCGGGATCATCATGGAAGCGGTGCAAAAGTGCATCGACCGGTCCAAGGCGCTGGGCTGACCGAACGAAAGCGAAAACCGCATGTCTCCGGGAAAGTTCCCCGGTGAGACATGCGGTTTTTTTGGAGACCGCACCTTCACAGCCAGACTGCGGTGCTGCCATTGTTTCCCTTGGTGACCGCGAGTTGATCGTCGATCTCCTGCTTCAATTCGGAAACATGGGAAATGATGCCGATCAACCGTTTTGAACCGGCCATTTCCTTCAGGACGCGGACAGCCTGTCCCCGAGCGTGGTCATCAAGACTTCCAAAGCCCTCATCGATGAACATCATGTCCAGATGCAGGGCGGCGCTTTGGGCTTGAATACGGTCCGCCATGCCAAGGGCCAGGGAAAGCGCGGCCATAAAGGATTCACCGCCGGAAAGGGTCCTGATTTCCCTGGTTTTGCCGGTGACAAAAGAATACACCATCAGATCGAGCCCATGATTTTTCCCTTCTCCGGCACGTTCCAGGTCGATCATTCGCATTTCATACTGTCCGCCGGTCATTTCGGTGAAGCGCTGATTGGCGGCATAGAGGATGTTTTGCAAATAAGAGCGCTGCACAAAAGTTTCCAGATCCATTCTGCTTCCGGAGACGTTTCCGCTGAGCAGCTTGTAAAGCGTATCCAGGATCGTATACGCCTCGAGCAGGGCTTTCCGCTCGGTCCTGTGATGGACCAGCATATCCAGCACCGAAAGATTCAGCGCGAGAATGGACTGGATCTGCTGATGTGTCCGCTGCTTTTCCCTAAAGAGCCGGTCCGCTTCGGCAAAATCCTGTTCCGCGGCTTTTTTGTCCATAGGTTTCCGGCCGGAAACCAGCTCCTCCGCCGCCTGGAGCCGTCCGGAAACCAGGGAACGTCGGCTTTCCCATGACCGGACTTCCTGCCGGAGCCGTTCGATGTCCTCTTTTTTTCTGCCCTGGATCAGGGACATCCATTCCTCCTGCGTAAGATCCCTTTGATCCAGGGCGGCTTCGTACTGCTCCCTTAACGACAAGGCCTGTCGGCTGATATCCGGCAGGCCAGCCTCTGCTTTGGCCAAAAGGGCTTTGAGATGACTGACTTCCTCCTGCGCCCTTACCGCCGATTCTCTGGCCAGCTTTTCCTCCTTCAGCCGGAGCGCGTGCTCCTGTTCAGCCTGTGAAAGCAGCCGGTCAGCTGCCTCCATGGTATCAAGATCAACCCCCTTGCGCTTTTCACTCAGCGTTGCCTCACAAGCGGAGAGCGTACGCAGCTTTTCATTCAGGATCTCCTTGGCCCCTTCAAGCCTCCGGGCGCTGCCCTGTATGCTTTTTTCCAGCTGCTCCTGCTCGTCTCTGAGGGAAAGAAGCTGCGTCTTTCGTCTCCCGGCTTCTACGCCCTCTGCTTCGATCCGTTTGAACACTTTTTCCGCTTCCGCTGAGAGCGTATCAAGGGACGCGTCCTTTGATACGTCCACCTCAAGGGCCGCAAGCTGCTCCCGGAACAGACTGATCTCAAGGTTATACTGTTTTTTCAGTTCAAGAAACCGCGCTGCCGCGGAACCGGAGGCAGCCGAACGGGTTTCCCTTTCGCCTTCAAGGGCCTTCATACGTCCTTCTATGGCCTCAAGCGCGGCCCGATCGATCAGGGGCTCATTCTCCGTCAGGCGGGCTTTTAAAGGATGGTCGGTGGAACCGCAGACCGGGCAGGGGTGGCCGGGAATCAGTTCCCTGGCCAGCAGTCCCGCTTGCGCTGTAAAAAAGGCGGAACGGGCCGAAAGGTATTCCTGAGAAGCCGTCTGGGCAAGTTTGGCCGCGTCGGCATACGCCCTGGCGGCTTTTTCCGCTGACGCTTCCGCTTCTTTGACTTCAAGGGACCGCGCACGCAGGGCTGTGTCCATGGCCTTCAGCTGCTCCGCGCTGTTTTGTTTCCGGGACCATAGAAGCCATTCCTCCTCCGCTCCCTGAAGGAGCCCCAGAAGGGTCGCAAGGCGATTTTTTTGGTCAGTCAGGCGATCCAGTTCCCTTTGAAGCATGTCTGCCTGCCGGCTTTCTTCCTCCCATTGGCGTTTTACCTGTTCAAGCTCCCCTTCAGCTTCCTTAACGCGCTGTAAAGCGTCCTTTGCCCGCAGGACCCGGTCCTGCACACGGGTCAGGAGGTCTCTGGCCCGGGCTGTATCTTGAAGAGAGGCGAGGTACTTTTCCTGTGCGTCGGAGGAATGCCGTTCGCTTTCCGGCAGCTTGGTCCGGCAGTTCTCCATTTCGTTTATCAAAATACGGCGCTGATCATCGTCCCTCTTCCAGTTCTGATAAAGCTGTGACAGCTCGAACGCGGCTGAGAGCTGGTCCGCCAGACGGCTGTTTGCCTCGTTTTCCTCCCGGTGGGCAAGGATCTCCTCCAGTTCTTCCCGCGCGGTCCTGCAGGCGGTGAATTGCTTTTCCGTCTCAGAGGCGAGTGCGCAGACCGCCTGCTTTTCATCCCTGTTGCCGGACAGGACTTCCAGCTCCTCCCGGGATTTGAGCACAGTCTCTTTCTCTGCAAGGCAAAAGGCGCTGAGTTCCTCCGTCAGCGCTTCAAGGTCGGTGATGGAGAACTTCCCGGTCAGGATCTGCTTGCGCGATTCCAAAAGGGGAGACCCCTCCGGAAGGGAGGGCAGTTGGATCTGCGCGCATTCACTGACTGCGGCCCTCAGGTGTGCCTGTGCGGCAGCCTCTTTTTCTTTTCGTCTTCTGGCGATTTCATTGGTAACGTCCTGATAAAATCCGGTATTGAACAGCTTCCGGAAGATGATCTTTTTATCATCCGACTTTGCCCGAAGAAGGTCCATGAATTCGCCCTGGGCGATCATGGCGATCTGCATGAACTGCCCCTTGGTCAAGCCGATCAGTCCCTGCAGGTAAGCGTCTGTTTCTTTGACCGGATAAAGACTGCCGTCCGGCATCGTCAGTTCGACGGAGCCGGGCTGCTCCTTGCTGCCGGCGCCTCTTTTCAGTTTCCGTATGTGACGGGGGACGCGATGGACCGTATATACCTGTCCGGCCTCCTGAAACGTCATGTCGACGCAAGGGGTCACGCCTTCATCCGTGTATTGGCTCTGAAGCTCGATGCCGCTCTTTTTGTTGCTCTCGCTGCTTGCTTCCCCGTAAAGCGCAAACACGATCGCATCAAAAATGGTGGTTTTTCCGGAGCCGGTGTCCCCGGTGATCAGAAAAAAGTTTTGTTTGGGCACGGTAAAATCGATCACCGTGGGCTTGCCGTAGGAACCAAAGGCCTGCATGGTCAATCGAAGCGGTCTCATAGCCTGTCCCTTTCCGTTTTCCGTTTCGTTCAGCTCATCCGCCGGTTTGGTCCCGAACCGTGTTGATGACGTCCTGAAGGATCGTTCGCTCCCTTTCATCCGCGGATTTGAGAAAATCAAGGATCATTTCAAACGGATCTTTCAAAGCCTCTTCCGGAACAGGGCGAAGATCCGCCCTGCGAATGTCACATCTGCGGACCTGCAGAAGATTCGGAAACGCATTCCGAAGGCGATCCAGGGCATCCGCGGAATCCAGATCCACCGGATCGGTCAGCAGGACAGTCACATAATCATCGCAGGCATCTTCAAGGACGTCTTTCAGAAGGCCTTTGATGACCCGAACCTGTCTGAGGGGCGTCAGCGGGAGGCTTTGGACGGACAGCCGGCCCTTTTCTTTCAATTCGACGCACAGCAGCGCTTTCTGCTGGCCCGCTTCCGATACAGAACTGCAGAGAGGGGTTCCGGAGTAGCGGAAAGCTTTATTCCCAACGGTCATGGGTTTGTGGATGTGCCCAAGCGCCGCATAATCAAAGGGGGCGAGGACCGCGGCGGGGATCGCGTCGATGTTTCCGGCCATTCGGATCTCGCTGTCCGCGCGTTCGATCTCTTCCGGAAGGGCGCCGGCAGGCAGATAAAACTGATGACTGACAAGAACGTTCCGGTCACGTGTGTCGATGCGTTCGCGTTCGATCATCGCCGAGACGGCTTCCGCATATGAAAGGCAGGATCCATCGGGCCGGTTTCCCGTGATCGAGCGGACCATAGACGGACGGATAAAAGGAAGAAGATAAAAATGAACGTTTCCGTAAGGATCCTGCAGCGTGACTTTTTCCAATGATTCCCCGGCAGCCTTCGGAGGATGTCCGGCCATATAAAGGCGCTGCCTGCGAAGGAACCCTCTGTACAGATTCAGCCTGTCCGGGCTGTCGTGATTTCCGCTGATCACCATGACCGCTGCGTCAGGAATGGCGGCGCACAGGTCGGAGACAAAGGCGTCGAACACCTCCACGGCCTCCGCGCTGGGAAGTGGTTTGTCAAAGATATCCCCGGCGATCACGAACGCGTCCGGCTTCTCGGCGGCGGCAATGCGGCAGATCTGGCGCAGAATATGACACTGATCCTCTTTCAGATCGTGGTTGATCAGTTTGAGCCCGATATGCAGGTCACTGGTATGAAGGATTTTCATAGGCGTCCTCTCAGGAACGTTTCAGGTCCGGATGAAGCTGCACAGGGAAAGGAAGAAGGGACAGAACGTCTTTTTCCATATCCACCCCTGGATAGACCTCTTTCAGGCATAGCCCTGAGGGACACAGTTCAAAGACGCACCTTTCCGTGACGTATAATACCCGCTGTCCGTTCTTTATTGCCCGGTCAGCCGAAAAACTGACGGAACGGACGTTGGAAACAAATTTAGGAATGACGCCGTTCTGGAGAATGGTGACTTCGTCTTTTTTCCGCTCGATCAAAAGCCCGTGTGTGTTGAATGTCAGGCAGAAAATGACCGTAGGGGTATTGGCCGTGATATTGGCGAACCCACCGATGCCCGAGAAGGCATCCGGCCCCCGGTGGGAATTGGCATTCCCGAACCGGTCCACTTCAAACGCCCCCATAAAGCAAATGTTGAGTCCGCCGGAATCATACAAATCAAACTGGTTGGCCATATCATAGACCGACGCGGCGCCGATCATGGCGCCGAAGACGGTTCCGGACGCGGGAAACCCGCCGATGCCTCCGGATTCGACGGTCAGGGTGATTTTATCCAGGAGGTTGTTCTTCCTGGCATATTTGGCGACCGTTTCCGGAATGCCGATGCCGATATTGACGATATCGTCCTCGCGAAGCTCCCGCGCGGCCCTTCGGCCAATGGTGTTGTACGCAGGATTGCTTTTGCTTTTGGCCTGACTCAGCTCGTCGATCATCTCCTGCCAGCCCTTCCATTCCTCATAGGGGATCTCAAAGGAACCGGTCAGTGCCTTGAAGGCCACAGGCCTGGTTTCAGGCTCCGTCACTACAAGTACATCTACCAGGCATCCTGGAATAATGGTGTTGCGGGGCCGGGAAGGCGTGGTTACAAGCCGGTCCACCTGCACGATGACCAGACCATGGTTGGCTTTGGCCGCCTGACATATGGACAGGGCGTCCCCGGACATGTACATATCGTCAAAGGAAACATTGCCGAACCGGTCCGCAGCGGTGCCCTTGATCAGGGCGACGTTGATAGGCGGCAGCTGGTAGTACAGAAACTCCTCGCCGTCCACCTGGACCAGCTTGCAGAGGGAAGCATCCTTGGAAAGACGGTTGATCCCGGGCCCTTCTCGTCTGGGATCCACAAAAATATCCAATCCCACCTTGGAGAGCGCCCCGGGAAGGCCTCCGGCCTGGGCCCGTATGGCGTGGGAAATGCAGCCAAGGGGGAGATTGTATGCCTCGAACCGGTCTTCCATGACGATTTTTTTGGTTGAAAGCATGGCGCCGAAATGGCCGCAGATCAGTTTTTTGACTGCGCCTTCCCGGATATATCCCTCCGCGTTTCTGTTTTCATCCCAAACGCCGAATCCTGCGCTTGAGATCAAGGTCAGGTTGTTGGGTTCCCCAAATGAATGGAACCGTCTGTAAAGCGCTTCGTGAAGCTCCACAGGGTTTTCGATCCCGACAAAGGAGTTCACGCAAATGCAGTCCCCGTTTCGGATCAGTTTGACGGCGTCGTCGGAAGACAAAATTCTAAACATTGGTTTGTCCTTTCAATAAAGAAACAATCCGGTCCAGGCGCGTTTGCAGGGCTGAAAAAAAGAACCAGTCAACTATAGCACGGACTTGAGAAACTGTACAGTTCCTTTTTGAAAACAGGCTTGCGGGATTTGTCTTTCGGGCATATAATAATGTAAAAGACTGTGTCTTGGCAGACACAAATCAATAAAAAGAGGAACACACAAATGACCGAACAGTATCGTTCTTTGACTGCATATATCGAGCCCATCAAACGGATGTCGGAAAGCTGTCATGAGGGCTGGAGCAGAGAGGGGGACTCCGCCCTGGTCCATTCCTTTGCCGATACCTTCCATGATTTTGTAAATGAGCGGACGGATCTGCGTCTGGATTATTACCGGGATATCCTGGCCCAGAACGGGATCGTGACAGACCGGCTGGACGAGGCGGACGTTTCCTCCAAAGACGCCGTCTGCGTGCTTGCAATGATGTTCGCGGCGGTACGCGCGGAACGCTTCTGCGATGGATTTTTGCTGGAAAATTGCAAGAACGGCACCATCGTACGCTGGCTTGAGCGTCTCAAAAGCCTGGATTGAACCGGAGGCAGGTTCAGGATCGCTCCTGATGCGGGTCCACCCAGGTAACGCTGCCGGCGGCCGCTCTTTTCTGATCCTCATCCGAGGCGGCGTAATGGGAACGGGTCGTATTGACATTGGAATGCCCAAGACTTGCGGCCACAAGATAGATATCGCCTGTCTCCCTGTACAGATTTGTACCGTAAGTGGAACGCAGTTTGTGGGGGCTGAGTCGCTTTTTGAGCGGCGCGGCACAGGAGGCGTATTTCTTGACCAGATCCTGAAGTGCGCGCGCGCTGATGCGCTTTCTTTGCGTAGAGAGGAACAAGGCGTTCTCATGTCCGGGAAACGGTTCGATTTCCTTCCGCTGGCGGTAATACGCCTCAAGTGCGTCCCGGACCTGGTCGTTAAAATATAAAATCACCTGATTTCCGCCTTTCCGGGTCACGACAAATCCCTTGCTGTCCAAATCTACATCGTCCATATCCAGGCCGATCAACTCGCTTGCCCGGATCCCGGTCCCGACCAGCATACAAATAATGGCCATATCCCTGAGCCGGGTGTTGTTCAGGTATTTTTTTTGCCTTTCGCTCAGACCTTCTCCACTGTATACCGTATCCAGCATCCGGCTGACTTCCTCCCGGTCCAGATAGACAATGGGCTTTTCACGGATCTTGGGCATGGCTATTTTCTCTGTGACGTTCTGTCGGATGTATTCGTGTGTATACAGGTATTTATAAAAGGACCGGATGGCAGATAGTTTTCTGGCAATGGATACATCCTGATTGGTGGTAAATTCCGGAAGCGCCTCCTGATCCTCAAACAGCGCGTCCGAGCCGTAATCCGGCTTGACGTATAAACGAAGGTATTCCTGATACATCTCCAAATCCCGCAGGGTGACTTTTTCCAGGTCCGAAGCCGTAAAACCGTCCGGCTTGAGATGACCAAAGGGAGGACGCTCAAGCACCAGGTAAAAGAAGAACGTCCGCAGATCATGCACATAGCCGAGCCTGGTCAGCGGCGTCGTTGTCGACAGAATGGAACGGATATAGTCATGGCAAAGTGGCGGAAGTTCCCGGAGGATCTCCGTTACCTGTCGCTGGATTTTTTGTCTGTGGGCTTCCTGATAGCTCAAAGGGCTTTTGCCGGCCATAAGCATGGACCTCCGATGGTTGAATCAATCCGGATTAAAACCACTGCCGGATGCTTTTAGTATACTCCCCCTGCTTTCGGATGTCAATCTCTGCCGAAAAGTGACATTTTCGGCAGAGATATAGAATGATTCCCCCCCTTTCCAGATTCCGTGAAATCGCGCCGATGGTCTGGCGTCACCGCACGCCTCTTTGATCATCGCAGGATTTCGATAAGTCCGATGTGTTCAAGACGCTTCTCTCCGGTACGGCATCCCGATCAGAAAATCCTTTTTCCTGTTTTCAATAGGATTATTCGTACAGCCACACAAAAACAGGCCGTTTTTCGTTCATGGTCCTTTTCATCTGGTTCAGGGGGCTTGAAAGGTCTTTTTGCATTTTCTTTCAATTTGTCAAAAGAAGGATGCCTTGCAAGGTGTACCGGATCCTTCCCCTCCCGGTTTTCTTGCAGGATGCCTCCCTTGATATTTTCGGCAGAGATAGGGATTTGCTCCTCCCCCTTCCATGCGCCGCGAAAGATTCGATCTTCGGAATTGACCTTTTCTTTCTGAACAGGTATAATGATATCAATCGCTTCCACGCGTCTGAACACATAAACCGGAGGGATGTAAAATGGCCATTCAGCTTTTTGATATGCCCAGTGTTGACGGGAGTCTTCCTTTCCGCGCGGCAAGGGGGCATTTTGCGACCAGCCACAGTCATGTCAATTATTATATCGACCTGACGATGACAAAGCATCGTTTGTCCGAGGCAAGGCTTGCCGCCAGAATCCTTTGCAGCAAGTATCAGTCCTCTACCATTATTGACACCATTCTTTGTCTGGATGGGACGGAGGTTCTCGGCGCGTGCCTTGCCAGCGCTCTTTCGGAAGCGGGCTACATGAATATGAATGCCCACAGAACCATTTATGTGCTTACGCCGGAACATACCTCCGGAAGTCAGCTGATTTTCCGCGACAACACGGCCCCGATGATCGTCGGCAAGCATGTTTTGGTGCTCTCCTCCTCTGTTACCACCGGCTATACGGCCCAGGCCGCAGTTGAAGCCATTCGTTATTATAACGGCATCACGGTCGGGATCAGCGCCATTTATTCTTATCTGGATCAATGCGAGGGGTTCCCGGTGATGAGCATCTTCAATACCCGGGACAATCTTCCGGATTATATGACCTGTTCCTCACATGACTGTCCCCTTTGCAAAGCGGGCAAAAAGCTGGACGGCATGATAAACAGTCATGGCATTTCCACTTTCTGACGGAACATCCCGGCTTTGAAAAAAGCCGGTTTTCGCTTTTATAGTGAGGTGGGAGGTTCCGTCATGGCATACTTTGGACAGTTTTATCTGGACAAGGAAAAGGATCTGATCGTTGACCTGTATATGGAAGACGGTACGCTTTCCTATGTACTGAGTACGCCAAATCATCATACAGGCAATCTGATCACCAACCTTGCGTCGCTCTGCGGGCTTCCGCTGAGTCTGGATGCGGCTGGAATGAAAACCATCCGGGGCACAATCCCATGCTATGTTGACGGAAACGGCAGGAGGATCTACATTTTCCGTCTCCGGGATACAAAAATCGCAAATATCTTTCCGGATGGAACCGTTGAACGGAAAGCGACGATCCCTGCCATTTCCAAAACGCTGATGAGCCAGACCAAGGATTATCACCTTGATTTTTACAAAACCGTGGTCAAGGCCTGGATACGTGAGGACTGCAAATTCAGGACGGATCTTCACACGCATATGAACGCCAATCTGTCTCCGGATCTCCTGATCGCACTGGGGATCTGCCATCAGATCGGCTATCCGCTGTACTACATTAAAAAGCTCGGGCTGAAAGTGACGGAGGCGCAGGCTCGTCTTCTGGCGCAGCGCAGGGCGGAAGCCGAAAAACGGATCAGGCTTTCTACCGCGCTGACCGGGAAAAACCTGGAGAGGCGCATCGATGATCATACGCTTCTCAATTTTGCTTCGCTCCTCCTTGAGGAGCCCGCCAACGCCCTTTGGAATATCAGACGCATTCGGGCATCGCTTGCCATTTTAAAAGACGGACAGGCTGTTTTTACCAACCTTGAGAAGGTCTATCTGTACCGGTATGTATTTACAAAAGGGACTCCTGCTCCGGACCGCTATTTGCTGAAAGGGGATGCGGAATCCGTGGGGCGTCCCGCCTTCCCCATGCTGGATCCCGCGTTGCTCCCGGATGAAGATATCCTGAACGCCGTACGCCGGATCCAGCAGGACCGTGGCCATCCCGTCTTCGGGAGCAATACGCTGTTTGAGGACAAGCTTCTTTGGATCGCCCGATCCTGCGCCAAATGCTGCCTGAAGTATATTGAGATTTCGGATACCTCCCTGGTCAAACAGGAGCAGGCCTTTGAAACCCTCCGGCAGGTCCACAGGGTCATGCCTGCGATCACCCGGGAAACGGGCGTTCTGATCCGTTTGCTTGCCGCCGTAAGAAGGATCCCGCTGACCCTTGTCAAGGACCAGGTGCCCAATGCGGATTATATCCTGGAAAACCTGAGTGTGCTTCGCGCTGTCGCGCCGGACCCCTACGTTGCAGGCAGCGATATCATCGGAGAAGAAATCAATGACATTCGGGAAATGCGTCCTGTGATCGAGGCCATGGTGCGGATCGCGCGGGAGATCCCCGGGTTCGTCATCCGGATTCACGCGGGTGAAAACGATTCCCTGCGGGACAACGTGGAAGGCAGTATCACCTGCGTGCTGGACGCGCTCGCACCCGGGCAGCCTGTGCCCAGGATCCGGATCGGGCATGGCCTGTACACTGCGAATCTGGCCTCGGCGAAAGGCCAGAAATTGATGGAATTGATCCGAAAATGCGGCGCGGTTCTTGAATTTCAGATCACCTCCAACGTACGCCTGAACAATCTGAGCAATCTGAGCCGCCATCCGCTGCGGAAATACCTGCAGGATGGCATTCTGTGCGTGCAGGGGACGGACGGAGGTGCCATTTACGGGACGGATTCCATCGACGAACAGCTCGCCCTTGGAAACCTTTTGAACCTGACCCAGACAGAACAAATGCAGATGCGTTCTGCGGAGGACAGGATCCTCGCCCAAAGTCTTAAGGATTTCGAGGATAAACAAGCCGCCGTCTCCGGGAAATCGACCGGAGAATGGATCGAGGAACTGCGCTCACGGCTGGGATCCCTTCCTTCCTCTTGCAGCACACTTGAGTCCGGAGAAAGCAAGCTGGACAGCGCCAGGGTTCTTTCCGATGCTGTCTCCCCTCTCCCCGCCGAAGGCATTCCCCTGATGATCGTGGGGGGAAGCTTTAACAGCTCCGGAAGAGCGTCTCGAATTCGCCCCGGAGAGGCCGAATTGATCCGTCAGATCTTGGACCACGTGGATCCTGAAAAGGTTTTTCTGGTCCTTGGGCACACATTGAGCGGTCAGGAGAAGCTCTTTCACGCCCTGAACCGGGGCAGACTGCGGGAGTGGGCTTTTGTTCCCTCAAGAATCACCGAAAAGGAAGCGAAAACCCTGCGTGACAGCGGAGTTGGCATCCGGATCGCCATCGAGCCTACGGCCATGGGGGTCTACAAAAGCGTTTCCTATGAAATATTCAAGCGAAGAGCTTCCGTTCTGATGGCGTTTGACGGGAATTCGGCAGGCTGCAACATGATCCAGGAAGCCAGAAACGGCAAAGGGAAGTGCGCCATTTTGGTCAGCGGACGTTCCCGTTTGCTCCGTTCCAAAGCCAACACCCTCGAAGGCTATGTCTCGCTTTGGGATACCGGCGTGCAGGCCGTTTCAAAGGTCCTTGAAGCGCTCGAACAAAACCGATCATAAAAAAAGTCATACAAAAAAGGAGGCAGCCTATGAAAAAGGCGTTATTCATCGGCGGGACCGGCACCATCAGCATGGCGATCACAAAAAGACTGTCCAAGGATCCTCAGTGGCAGCTTTTTCTGATCAACAGGGGCCGACGGCTTGAGGAGATTCCTGAAAATGTAACGGTCATACAGGCAGACATCAATGATGAGGAAACGGTCAGGAACGCGTTGGACGGGCTCACATTTGACTCCGTCTGTGATTTCATCGCATTTGTTCCCCAGCAGCTGGAAAGAGATATCCGGCTTTTCGAGGGAAAAACCAGGCAGCTGATGCTTATCAGCTCCGCTTCCGCATATCACAAGCCTGTTCGGGATTACCGGATTACAGAAGGAACTTCCCTGGCCAATCCGTATTGGGAATACTCCAGGAACAAAATCGCCTGTGAAGCGCTTTTGATGAAAGCCTACCGGGATAAGGGACTTCCTGTGACCATCATCCGTCCCAGCCATACCTATGACAATCGCTCCGTTCCCGTAGGCGTTCACGGGGACAAAGGACCCTGGCAGGTGATTCGGAGGATACTGGACAACAAACCCGTTTTGATTCCGGGAGACGGGACCTCTCTTTGGACCGTCACTTATAACGAAGACTTTGCGAAAGGGTTTATCGGACTGATGGCGAATCCGCACGCGATCGGTGAAGCCTTCCATATCACCTCCGATGAGGCACTGACTTGGAACCAGATCCATGAAACCATCGCTGCCATCCTTGGACGTACCCTAATCCCCTGCCATGTGTCCTCGGACTTTCTTGCAGAGACCGCGCCTTACGATTATCGCGGTTCCTTACTTGGTGACAAGGCTTGTTCCGTTGTCTTTGACTGCACCAAGCTCAAGCGGGCTATCCCGGGGTATCAGGCGGATATCCGCTTTGAGCAGGGCGCTGCCATAGCCCTGGAGAACATTCTGGCCCATCCGGAACTCCAGACCCCGGACCCCGAATTTGACGCCTGGACGGATCGTGTGATTTGCGCGCTTGACACAGCAAAGAAGACCCTTCTTGGCTGAACCCAAAACAGCCTGCCGTTCTTTCTGGGGGACGGCAGGCTGTTTTTGAGTTGTCTTTTTTTATTTTCTTTCTTCCGGATCTCCTGCCGTGTATTTCTTGGCGACCTCACGAACGATCCCCTGCATCGCGTCCATCTTTTTCATCATATCCTTCGCAAGGGCGATTTGACAGCGCGCGCGGACAAGATTATGATCCTGATAATGGATATGGAAATACTTGTCTCCGGTGATATAATCGTCCAAAAAACGGGCTGCCAGTTCGCAAGCCAGGCAAAAACAGCTGTTTGCCAGGGAGAAGATCTCCGTGTCGGTCAGCTTGGAAGCGGTCTTTTGCAGAAAGCCCTCGGCAAAGGCCCAAAAAACATTCAAATCCAGGCCTGCACGCGCCGTATCCCGGGAATCCTCCTCTACATAATTGGCAGAAAACCGGACCGCGTCTCCAAAGTCATGTCCGACAAGCCCAGGCATGACAGTATCCAGATCAATGACTACAAGCGGTTTTCTGGTCTGCTCGTCAAACAGGACATTGTTTATTTTGGTGTCGTTATGGGTGACCCGCAGAGGCAGACGGCCCTGCGTATACAGGTCGGTCAGCAGACAGGCCTGGTCCTGGACCTTCAGGAGGTAGTCAATTTCCTCCCTGGCCGTCTGGGCCCTTCCGATCGGATCCTGCCGGATGTCCGAAATCAGGGTCTGATACCGTTTGCGGGTGTTGTGAAAATCGGGAATGGTATAATGCAGGGTGCCGGGATCATAGTCAGAGAGCATCATCTGAAATTGTCCAAAGGCCTTGCCGGCGTCCCGGACCATTTCAAGATCCTTGCAGGCACTGAAAGTCAGGGAAGGGATATAGTTGCACATCCGCCAAAATCCGCCGTCTTCTTCGGACAGATAGTTGGTGCCTTCAACTGTCCTGTAGTAGTGAAGGCAGAGCTTGGTTGGCTGCTGTTTGTGAATGTATTCGGTGACGTTATCGATGTTCTCCATCAGGAAAACAGGTTCCCGGAAAGCGTAGGTGTTGATCTTCTGGACAAGATAGCTCTTGATCCTTGCCATGTGGTTTTCATCAGAAAGGATGTAGTTGACTTTATAGGTGTGGTTCACATTGCCGACTTTAATCTCTTCATAGCTAAGGAAAGGAGCATTGATCCCGAATTGTCTTCCAACGCGCTGCAGGGTTTCAGCCATCATGGGGTCTTTGCTCAGCGGAATGCTCATGGAAGCAAGTTCCTCCTTCATCAGTCCGAAACGGGAGCGATCAAAAAGGAGATCTCCCTGTGCTGAGGGTATAGGTTCTTCCCCCCAGACGTTCTATCGTTCCTTCAAGTTCAAGCATGGTCAAACGCGCGCCCAATTCCTGCGGGCTCATCCGAAGCTCCTCCGAGAGCTCCTCAAAGGTCTTGGATTCGAGCCGGAGTGCCTCCAGAACAGGGTCTGTTGCTTCCCCTGTTCCTTTGTCGGCGGACGGCGGATCAAAAAGAGAAAGCTGTTTTTCCTTTCGGTCCCAGGACATTTCCTGAAGGATGTCCTGCCCGGATATGCAAAGGTGTGCGCCCTCTCTGAGCAGCTGCAGCGGCAGTTCGCTTCCTGGCGCGTCCACGTTTCCGGGAAGGGCAAAGATCTCCTTCCCCTGGGAAAGGGCGTGATGGACCGTGCTGGCGGTTCCGCTTTTCCGCTGCGCCTCAATAAGCAGCAAGGCGTCACTTAATCCGCTGATCAGCCGGTTCCTGATCGGGAAATGAAAACCGAGCGGATCGCTGTCCGGCGCGTATTCGCTGATGACCGCGCCTCCTGAGGCAATGAGCCGTTCGCACAGGTCCCTGTTTTCCGGCGGATATACGCTGCTGATACCGTTTCCGAGCACAGCCACGGTGATCCCGCCGGCATCCAGGGCCCCGGAATGGGCTGCCGTGTCAATGCCGCGGGCCAGTCCGGAAACGATGACCACTCCGTTTTCGGCAAGCTCCCTGGCGATCCGGTAAGCCTGATTTCTGCCATAGCGCGTATCCCGTCGCGCACCGATGACGGCAACGGCCGGACAGCGCCCGGAAGGAATCTTTCCCCGGAAAAACAGCACTCTTGGCGGATCTGAAAGACTTTGAAGCCGCGAGGGAAACTCCTCGCTTGCGCTTGTGACCGCCTGCGCACCGACCCTGTCCAGTGCTGAAAGGAGGCTGTCCAGTCCTTTCTCCCTGATCGACAGAAGATGATGGGCAGTCTTCTCCCCCAGCTGTTCCAAAACGCCTGGATCCTGTAAATGCGTCCAAAGGGCAAGGGCAGTGCCGTAGTGTTCAAGGAGTTTGTCGATCCCCCTCCAGGCTCCAACCGGCGTATGCTGAAGTGCGATCAGGCACATTTCTTCCTGGCTGTAATTCATATGCCCTCCATATGGGCAAAAGAAATGCATGACGAATGACCGTATAAAACCATACGCTAAACGGTCTGAAATGATTCGGACAACAGATTATAGCACGGTTTCCGCATTTTACGCAACTTTCTTTAAATGACGGCTGCTTTCCTGGACATGGCCTGCTCAGCCGACAGAAAAAGCCGGAGCAGCATCAAAAGCGTATCTCCGGCGATTTTTGGCATATGCAAAAGCAATGGGCGCTGTGTTTATTAATGGGTTTCAATCTTCACGATCGGAGCCATGGAGAGGGAAAAGATCTTTTCGCCGTACGCGGTAAAAAAGATCCGGATGCGGGCGTCGGACCCATTTCCAAAGACTTCAAGCACCTTTCCCTCGCCAAATTTCCGGTGCAGGACCGAATCCCCCGGGCTGAAGAGCATTTTGAGCGTCCCGTTTTCCGCCTCTCTGACCTTGGAAGGCACGAATCCTTTGGTAACGCCGGGAATATTCAGAACGCCTTTCTGCTTCATGCCGGGCGTACCAAAGGAAAGATTGGGCTTCCGGGCCTTTGGAAAATCCATGCGCGGAGGGGTCTCGCGTTTCCAGGCAGGGGTGGAGGCGGCCAAAGCTCTGTCATGCACACCGGTCCATTGATCAAGGAGCAGCCGGTCCGGGATCTCGCGAAGAAAGCGGGAGCGTTCGTTATGCATGATCTCGTTGTAGAGGTTCCGGCGCTTGGCATAAGACAGGAACAGACGCTCCTTTGCCCGGGTGATCCCGACATAGCACAGTCTGCGTTCCTCCTCCAAACGCTCCGGGTCGGAAGCGGAGCGGTTATTCGGAAACAGGCCTTCCTCAAGACCGGCGATGAAGACGGCTCTGTATTCAAGCCCTTTGGCGGAATGAAGGGTCATCAGCGTCAGGTACTGAGGGGCCTCCCCTTCACGGTCCAGATCCGTTACCAGGGCCACATTTTCCAGGAACGCCTCCAGGGTGGGCTCCTCGCTTTCGTTTGCGAATTGCCGGGCGGCTCCGATAAACTCTTTCATATTTTGGATCCGTTCCAGGTTTTCCTCGGAGGTCTCCCCTTTGAACTGGGAAATCAGGCCTGTCTTGTCTACAACAAGCTGCATGAAGTCCCCCAAAGGCATCCCGTTACGTTCCTTCTCAAGCCCCTCCATCAGGGTATAAAAATCCTGGATGCATTTTCGGGGCCTGGATGAGAGCGACTCCGGAGGGGTCCGGACCGAGTCATAAAGCGATTGATGAAGCATCAGGGCATGTTCGCGAAGAGCGTCTACAGTGGAATCCCCGATAGAACGCCGCGGAGTGTTGATGATTCTTTCGAGGGACACGTTGTCGTCATGGTTGACCAGCAGCCGAAGATAAGCCAGGATATCTTTGATTTCCTTTCGGTCGTAAAACCGGGGTCCGCCGAAGGTTTTGTAAGGAATACCGGCCCGGGTCAGCATTTCTTCCAGTACACGGCTCTGCGCATGGGTCCTGTAAAGAACGGCGATATCGCTGTATGCGTATTGTTTTTCATGCAGCTGCTTGACACGCTCGCATACCCAAGCGGCTTCTTCCCGTTCGTCACCGGCCCTGAACAGCAGGATGCTTTCCCCCGGAGCTGTTTCAGTCCAGAGGGTCTTCTCCTTCCGGCCGCTGTTGTGGGCGATCACCTGATTGGCTGCGTCCAGAATGTTCGCGGTGGAGCGGTAGTTTTGTTCAAGCTTGATGACCGCAGCTTCGGGATAATCCTTTTCAAAATCGAGGATGTTGTGAATATCCGCTCCGCGCCAGCCATAAATGGACTGATCGTCATCGCCCACCACGCAAAGGTTCCTGTTGGTCATCGACAATAAACGAACCAATTGGTATTGGGTCTGGTTTGTATCCTGGTATTCATCCACGTGGATATACTTGAATTTCCGACGGTAATAATCCAGGACCGGAGGATGATCCACAAAAAGCTGTAACGTTTTGAACAGCAGATCGTCAAAATCCAATGCGTTGGCGTTTTTCAGCTTGGCTTCATACCGTACAAATACATCGTGGATCCGTTGGCACCGGTAATCCTTCGGCCCTTTGGCGAACCATTCGTCGGCGGTAAGCATTTTGTTTTTGGCGTCGGAAATATACCGGCGTACTTCCTTTGGAGGCAGGGTCTTATCGTCGATATCCAGTTCCTTGAGGGATTCCCTGCATACCTTTACGGAATCATCCTCGTCATAAATGGTGAAAGACCGGCTGTAGCCGATTTTCTCGATATCGCGGCGAAGGATACGCACGCAAATCGAATGAAAGGTGCCTACCCACATGTCCGTCACTTCACTGCCGATCAACTGCTCTATGCGGTTCTTCATTTCTTTGGCCGCTTTATTGGTAAACGTCAGCGCGAGAATGGCATAGGGCGGGATCCCGTGCGCGATCAGATTGGCGATCCGATAAGTAAGCGCGCGGGTTTTCCCGCTGCCTGCGCCGGCGAGGATCAGGACAGGGCCTTCAAGCGTCTCTGCCGCCTTTCGTTGCATCGGGTTTAAGGCATTCAGATCAAACATGATTCAACCCCCCATCCTTTTTCAAGGCACAACGCCCTATCGGCGGGAAAACGAAAACAATACAATCCTTAACCATTATACATGGAAAAATCTGCGGTTTCAAGTGAAAAGTTGCATTTTGCTTACCCTTTTGGACATTATTCTATCCGGTCAAACGGAGAAAACAAATGAAAGCCGGCCCCTTCGGGCCGGCAGAATGCAAGATCCGGGCAGCGTTCACAGATCAGCTATGTCCTCATTGGACATGATGTGGAGTCCAAGCCCCTGCAGGCGACTTTCGGCGGCTTTCGTGTCCCCCACGCGGAAAATCATGCAGGCGTGATCGGCTTCCTTGCCGCCGAGAAAAGCGTACATGTATTCGATATTCACTTTGGCTTTGTCAAACACATCCAGCAATTTGTCCAGTCCGCCGGGCTCATCCGGGATCGCAACGGCCAATACCGAGGTCAGGCTGGCGACAAATACGTTTTCTTTCAGAATATTGGCGGCCTCATAGGCATCGTCCACGACGACGCGGGCGATGCCAAAGTCCTTGGTTTCGGCGATGGAGAGCGCGCGCATATCGATCTGATGCTGTGCGAGGACACTGGTCATTTTCTTCAGCTGGCCTGGCTTGTTCTCCAGAAAAACGGAAATCTGCTTGATGCTCATGGCGTACCTCCTTGTGTCAGATCTTCCTTTTGTCGATGACGCGAACGGCTTTTCCTTCGCTGCGAGCAATGCTCTTGGGCGAAACAAGGGAAACCTTGGCCTTGATGCCCAGCATGGATTTGAGACCATCGGAGAGCTTCTTCTGACGTTCTTCGATCTCGCCAACGTTGTCCGTGAACATTTCGGGAGTCATTTCCACCTGTACGTCAAAGGTGTCCGTATTGTTCACACGGTCCACGATAATCTGATAATTGGCCGCATAGCCATGGTTGAGAAGAACGGTTTCGATCTGGCTGGGGAATACATTGACGCCGCGGATGATCAGCATATCGTCACTGCGCCCCTTGGGCTTGGACATACGCACGTGGGTCCGCCCACAGGAGCACTTTTCACGCGTCAGGGTGCAGATGTCCCGGGTACGGTAGCGGATCATGGGAAAAGCTTCCTTATCAATGGCGGTAAACACCAGTTCCCCCTGAGTGCCTTCCGGAAGCACTTCCCCGGTATCCGGATCGATGATTTCGGCAATGAAATGATCCTCGTTGATGTGCATTCCTCCCTGGGCGGAGCATTCAAAGGCGACCCCGGGGCCGGAAAGTTCAGTCAGTCCGTAGATATCATATGCTTTGATGCCAAGGGTGCTCTCGATCTCCCTGCGCATCTCCTCGCTCCAGGCCTCGGCGCCAAAGATACCGGCCTTCAGGGGAATATCGTCGGGACCATAACCCATTTCACGCATTCTTTCCCCAAGATAGGCCGCGTAGCTGGGCGTGCAGCAAAGAATAGTCGCCTTCAGGTCCATGATGAACATGATCTGGCGGTCCGTATTGCCTGAGCTGGTGGGAATGGTCAGACACCCGACCTTGTGGGAGCCCCCGTTGAGTCCGGGCCCGCCGGTGAAAAGACCGTATCCGTACGAAACCTGACACACATCCTCATCGGTGCCGCCCGCGGCGGTGATGGCGCGTGCGCAGCATTCCTCCCAAAGGTCAATGTCGTGCTGGGTATAAAAAGCGACCACTCTTTTGCCGGTGGTCCCGGATGTGGATTGTATCCGGACGCACTCCTTCAGCGGTTTGCCCAGCAGCCCGTAGGGATAGGCTGTACGCAGGTCGTCCTTGGATAAAAAAGGAAGCTTTGAAAGATCTTCAATGGAATGGATATCCTCAGGCGCAACGCCTTTGGCTTCCATTTTTTTTCTGTAGTAGGGAACGTTGTCCCATACACGGCGAATTTGAGCGACAAGCCGTTCGTTCTGAATACGGACGATTTCTTCCCTGCTGGCACACTCAATGGTCTCCTGATAATATCTTTCCATAACAGATCTTCCTTTCTTTTTTATTCGGAAGCCTCACGACCGAGCCGGAAGGCGTTCTGGTTCATTTCAAGGAATTTGGCCGGGACATTGGCTTCGATGGATCTCATCCAGGCTTCCAGGGGAAGATCGAAATAGTGGGAAAGCCGACCGAGCAGCACGATGTTGACCGCTTTGGCGGAGCCGGCCTCCTGGGCCAGTTTCAGGCAGTCAAGGGCGTCCACTTTTGCGCCGGCGTCCCGCATCTTATCCACAAGCTGATCCGGATAAACCGCGGCCCCCGTGATGACGGGCATCGGATCGATCTGCTGGGTATTGGTTACGATGACGCCGCCCTTCCTCAGGTAGGAGATCCAACGCGCAGCCTCCAGAAGTTCAAAGGATACAATGAAATCCGCTTCCCCCTGGTCGATCACCGGCGAATAGACATGGTCCCCGTACCGGACATAGGTTACCACGCTTCCTCCCCGCTGGGACATGCCGTGGACCTCTGAAACCTTTACGTCATACCCCTGGGACAAAAGCAGATGTCCAAGCAGTTTGCTGGCAAGCAGAGAGCCTTGACCGCCCACGCCGACAATCATGATGTTTTTAGCTTTCATGTCTTAGGCCTCCTTCCCGGTGCTTTCAAACGCGCCGAAACGGCACAGCTGACTGCAGACACCGCAGCCAACGCAGAGGGTATTGTCTACATGCGCTTTTCCCGCTTTAATGGAGATGGCGGGGCAGCCGATCCGCATGCAGGATTTGCAGCCGACACAGCGATCCGAAGAGACCCGGAGAGGCGCCTTGTGCCTGACATATTTGAGCAGCGCGCAGGGACGCCTTGAAATGATCACGGAAGGAGCGGCGATGGACAATTCTTCCTTCAGGACAGTGTCGCACTGGGCCAGGTCGTAGGGGTCCACCACGCGTACGCATTCAAACCCCATGGCCCTGCACAGGGCTTCCAGGTCGATTTTGCCTGCAGGGTCTCCCTTGATGTTGTATCCGGTGGTCGGATTCTGCTGATGGCCCGTCATGCCGGTGATCGAGTTGTCCAGGATGATGACCGTAGAATTGGATTGATTGTAGGCTACATTCGCAAGACCGGTCATGCCGGAATGCATGAAGGTGGAATCACCGATCACGGCCACGGTTTTCCCTTCGCTTTCAGCGCCACGAACTTTGTTGAAGCCGTGAAGCGCGCCGATGGAGGCGCCCATGCACAAGGTCATCTCAATGCTGCTCAGGGGAGCGACGGCACCCAGGGTATAGCAGCCGATGTCTCCAAGCACGGTACAGTTGTTGCGCTTGAGGGTGTAAAACAGTCCCCTGTGGGGGCATCCGGCGCACATGACGGGCGGACGGCCCGGGATGCTTTCCCCGAGGCTGTAAGGCACATCGCATGTTCTTCCAAAGGCACGGGCAATCAGGTTCTGGGAGAATTCACCGCAAACAGGCAGCAGGTCCTTGCCGGACACCGTAAGTCCAAGTCCGCGGACGTGGTTTTCAATGATGGGGTCCAGTTCCTCGACCACGCAAAGCTTTTTGACCCTGGAGGCGAATTCACGGATCAGACGGACGGGAAGCGGATGGACAAGTCCCAGCTTCAGCACGCTCACCCGGTCCCCGAAGACTTCCTTTACATACTGATAGGAGGTCGAGGAGGTGATGATTCCAAGCTCCGTGCCGCCCATCTCGACCCTGTTCAGCGGGGAGGTCTCGGCGTATTCGATCAGCGCACGGGTACGCTCCTCCACGATGGGGTGGCGCCTGATGGCGTTTCCGGGCATCATAACATATTTGGGAATGTTCTTCTCATAGGGCTTGTCAGGGACCGTACGGGTCCCCGTTTCAACAATCGATTGAGAATGCGCAACCCTTGTGCACATTTTCAGGAGCACGGGGGTATCGAACCGTTCGGACAATTCGTATGCAAGCCGGGTATATTCCAGGGCTTCCCGGGAATCGGAGGGTTCGATCATCGGCACCTTCGCGGCGATGGCGTGGTGCCGGCTGTCCTGCTCGTTCTGGGAGGAATGCATGCCGGCGTCATCCGCGACTGCAATGACGAAGCCCGCGTTGACGCCCGTATAGGACATGGTATAAAGCGGATCCGCCGCCACATTGAGTCCGACGTGTTTCTGGGCGCAGAAAGCCCTGCGGCCGGCCAGACTCGCGCCAAAGGCAGCCTCCATGGCAACCTTCTCGTTGGGGGCCCACTCGCAGTAGATTTCGTCGTATTTGGCCGCTTCCTCTGTAATCTCGGTGCTGGGGGTCCCCGGATAGCTGGAAATGAAGCAAACGCCGGCTTCGTACAGGCCGCGGGCAACCGCTTTGTTCCCAAGCATCAGTTCTTTTTGTTTTTCAGTCATGCCACCCATTCCTCCTTCATTTTAGTATACTTCCCAGACGAGAATCCACGCAAGGGTGGATTCCAGCGGAAAGGAGTCCAGACAAAAAAAATACAATCCGGGCAAGAAACCGTCCTGCCCCTGACCGCGTCCGACGATCCCTGAGACGGTATGCCATACCCATGCCCATTATCCGGGAAAAACCGTTGTGCCGGACGCAATATAGTTGCGCTGCACCCGTTTGCTGATCCCGCAGACCACTTCGTAGCCGATGGTGCCGATCATTTCGGCCATCTCATCCGCCGTCAGTTCAAGATTGCCGCTTTTCCCGATCAGGATCACATCCGTACCGATGTGAACATTCGATATTCCCGTCACGTCCACCATGATCTGGTCCATGCAGACCCGGCCGAGCAACGGGGCCTTCTGACCGTTGATGAGCACATACCCAAGGCCGGAAAGCCTTCTTGAATAGCCGTCGGCGTATCCCGTGGGAATGGTCGCGACCCTTCGCGGCGTATCCGCCAGGTAGGTCCGCCCGTAGCCAACGGATTCTCCGGGCCTGACAGACTTGATCATGGACACGACAGAATGCCATTCCAGCGCAGGGCGGATCCCTTCGGGCAGGAGAACACATGCATCCGGCTTCAGGCCATACATCATGATGCCAAGGCGAACGATGGAATCGTATTTGCTTTTGTATCGTAGCCCGCCCGCCGTGTTCATGCAATGGATCATTTCAAGGTTCAGGTCCTGTGTCCGGTCCGCAACGGCCTCGAATTTGCGGATCTGACCTTCGGTAAAGATCCTGTCACTTTCACGGTCACTGTCCGCACAGCACAGATGGGTGAACAGCCCTGTCAGTTTCAGCGGACCACGGGCAGTCTGGCGAAGAACCCTTTCGCACATTTCAGGATCATCCGCGTCCAGGCCGATCCGGTTCATGCCGGTGTCCAATGCCATCTGACAGCGGATAGGCAATCCCGTGGAGGCGAGCATGCGGGTATAGTCCTCATCCAGAAGCGCCTGATCCAGTTCAAGATCCATCAGCCTTGCCGCTTCATGCACCGGCGTGTATCCAAGAATGAGGATGGTTCCGCCAATGCCTTCTTCCCGAAGGCCGGCGGCTTCCTCGATATTGGAGACCGCGAACAAACGAATGCCGTGATTCCAAAGGAAGCGGGCTACCTGCCGATCGCCATGCCCATACGCGTCTGCCTTGACGACGGCCATGATCCGATTCGGGCGGCCCAATGCTTCCTGGTAAAAGCGGATATTGTTTACAATTACGGAAGGGTCCACATTGACCCAGGACCGTTTGATGAACATCGCAGCCATTTCCTTTCCGTTTACAGAAAAACAATCCGAGCAGGGAGTCCCCCGTCGGCCGTTTCAAATCTGTCCTACAAAGTCTATCATTAATCGAAAGGCAAGTCAAATCCTTTCCAAGTTTCCCGGTTCATGCTATAATCCGCATACAGGAGGTGACGAAATGGACAGAAAACGGTATCTGAAGCAAATTGAGCAGGTGATCCGGGACGGGAAATACCATGCGGATTGGGAAAGCCTTGCGGAGCATCCGATCCCCGCCTGGTACAGGGAACTGCGGCTTGGGATTTTTCTGCACTGGGGCCCCTTCTCCGTGCCGGCATATCATGATTGGTACGCAAGAAACATGTATATCCAGGATTCCCCGGAATACAGGCACCACCTGCAGGTCTACGGGGATCACAAGGAACATGGCTATAAATCCTTTATCCCCGCGTTTACAATGGAGCAGTTTTCCCCCGCTCAATGGGTAGACCTGTTCCGCGCGGCAGGCGCGGATTATATCGTTCCCGTGGCGGAGCATCATGACGGCTTTCAGAATTACAGGAGCGAATTGAGCGCTTGGAACGCCGTTGAAAAAGGACCCCACAGAGACATTATGGGGGACCTTCTGCTGGAAGGGGAAAAAGCCGGGATGATGAGAGGCGCGTCTTCTCACCGGGTGGAGCATTGGTGGTTCCTTGGCAACGGCAGGGAGTTTGACAGCGACGTCAACAGCTGCCAAGACAAGGACGATCTGTACTGGCCCGCCCGCAAGGAGCCCGCCAACCAGCATGACCTTTACGGAGAGCCTGCTCCGGATGAGGCCTTCCTGGAGGATTGGCTGCTTAGAAGCTGTGAAATCGTCGACCGGTACCATCCCAGGGTTTTTTATTTTGATTGGTGGATCCAGCACAGCGCGGTCAAGTCCTGGCTGATGAAATTTGCGGCCTATTATTTCAACCGGGCCGAAAGCTGGGGCGGATGCGTGATCAATTACAAGCACGATGCCTTCCCCTGGGGGATCGGGGTGCCGGATATTGAACGCGGACAGTTTGCCGAGGCCAAGCCTTTCCTTTGGCAAAGCGATACCAGCGTGATGCGCAATTCCTGGTGCTATTCCCGGTTCGCCGATTATAAGGCTCCGATCGAGATCCTGTGGGATCTGATCGACGTGGTCAGCAAAAACGGACGACTGCTCCTGAACTTTGGACCTCGTCCGGACGGGACCCTGACGGAAAAGGATCTGGAGATCCTTGAAGTTCTGAAGAACTGGATGAGGATCAACGACGAGGCCATTCACGCAGCAGGGCTGTGGCGCGTTTCCCAGGAAGGGCCCACCCGCGTTGAGGAGGGACAGTTTGCCGACAGTAAAAGCCGCGGGTTCACCAGCGATGATATCCGGTTTACTTGCCGCGGACCGTACATATATGCCATTGCCATGCGTTTTCCGGAAAACCGAGAACTGTGTATCCGCAGCCTGAGGAAAGCGGACGCAAGCCGGCTTCCCCTTTGGCACGGCATCATTCAGGAAGTGGAGGCCCTCGGATACGGTCCCGTCAAGTGGCGCAGGGACGAAGAAGGACTGCATGTGCGTTTCAAGCAGGAAGATGCCGGGGATTATCCCGTCGTCATCCGCGTCAAAACCACATAATGCGCCCATCTCAGACGCCGGCTGAACCGGCGTCTGTTTTTTCTTGCCCGAATTCCGGTCCGTCTGTCAGAAAAGCGTCCCGCCCCTCATCCAATTCCAGCAGGATGTCTGTGACCTCGCTCAGGGTTTCAGCCTGATTGATTCGGGTACGAAGCCTGGCGCAGCCTCGTCTGCCGGATATATACCAGGAAAAATGCTTGCGCATTTCAAGCACGGCACGATGCTCGCCTTTCCAGGCAGACATTTCCTCCGCCTGGCGAAGAGCGGTTTGCAGGATTTCTTTATAGGACGGCGGGGTCCACGTATTCCCTTGGAGGAAGGCCTTGATCCGGGAAAACACCCATGGATTCCCAAGCGCGGCCCTGCCCACCGAAAGGCCGTCACAGTTCGTTGTCCTCAGCATCTCCAGGGCGCTTTCTCCGCTGTCAATGTCCCCGTTGGCATAGACCGGGATATGGACAGCGTTTTTGACCATGGCGATCTTTTCCCTGTCCGCTTTTCCGGCGTAAAACTGACTGCGATAACGGCCGTGAACCGTCAGGCAGGCCGCGCCGTTCTCTTCTGCAGCCCTGGCGACCTCCACAGCCGTAAAGCAGCTATCGTCCCATCCAAGCCGCATTTTGACCGTTACGGGAAGGACCGTGGCTCTCACGCATGCCTCAACGATTTTTCCGCACAGGGAAGGGTCTTTCATCAGGGCGCTCCCGTTTCCCCCGCCGGTCACCTTTTGGGCCGGACAGCCCATGTTGATGTCGATCGCGCTGAACCGTCCAAGCCCCGTCAGAACATCTGTGGCCATCGACATCCATTTAGGGTCCCGGCCGAAGATCTGCACGGCAACGGGACCTTCGCCGGGAAGGGTTTTCAGCAGGTTCCCATACGCTTCCAAGGCCTTCGGGGCGGTTATATATCCCTGAGCGCTGACCATTTCGGTGGTGGCTCCGTCACAGCCCTGTTCAAAGCAAAGACGCCTGAAAACACAGTCGGTGATCCCCGCCATGGGTGCGAGAACCACGGGATTGAAAGATGCTTTCTTTGTGCCTGCGGTCATGGATTTACAACCTCTCGCTGCGTTAAGTTCCGGATAATCCAGCGTCCGTTTTCCCTGGCCAGGATGGCGTCATAGCGGATGGTTTGCCAGGCCGGGGGCGCAATGCCAAGGCCCATTTCCATCGCCTGTGTGCGCACGGAAGCTTTCAGCCTCCCGTCGATCCCGCGTACGGATTCCACAAAAACAGCGGTCGCCGTATCATCCCAGGGCCAGCACCATACCCGTTCAAGACTCAGTCGGTGATCAATGCCCTTAATATCATAATAATTCGTATACACGGAACCCTGGGTGTCCATGTTTTTGAGCATGGTATCCCTTTCAAGGTATGATGCCGAAAAGTAATTGTTCAGGGTCTCAAGGTCGCTGTTCATCATGATCACCTGGGTCCGCCTGGCCATGCCGTCCTTGAGAATGACATAGATGTTGCTTGCGTTCATGGAAAAGTAGAAAACAGTGACGAGGATTCCGAGGACAGCCACGAGTACCAGCAGCCGTCCCGCAACAAACAGAACGAACCGTCTGAAATACTTCATGCTTCCTCCTCCCCGTTTTCAAACATTTCCACCAGCCTGGCGCCGACCTTCAGGCTCAGTTCCGGAACCAGGTACTTCATATCGTCAGGCAGATATCTGCCGAATTCCTGCACTTCAAAGGTGAGGTCTCCCTGATAACGGATATCCCGCAGGCCCAGCATGCACTGCTTCCAGTCGATGGAGCCAAAGAACGGAAGCAGATGCTCATCGCTGTTCCCGTGGTTGTCCTGTACATGGAGGGCTTTGAGACGGTGGGAGATCATGTTCAGATTCTGTCTGTGACAATTCGGACCGGTCAGGTTGGCATGGCCGAAATCATAGCAGATCCCGGCGTGCTCGTCATCCCCAAAGGCGTCACACAGGTCAACCAGCTCCGCGATGCCCGCACAGTAGACCCGGCCTGCGGGCTGTCCTGCCCGGTACTCAAAATCGTTTTCCAGGGCGATCCCGATCCCAAGTCCGGCAGCCATGTCCACAAGGGGCGTAAAATACGCCAGATTGGCGTTGCGGACAGCGCATACATCCGGTCCGAAAGAAGAAACCGTAAAGGGATGGGTTACGGCCCAGCGGGCCCCCAGAAGGGCTGTTCCTTCAACGGAACGGCGGATCAGTTTTTCCATTTCCCGGCCCACTTCCGTTTCCCTCTCCTGTTCAACCGGATAATACGGAAGATGGCTTTGATTGAATCGGATGCCATACCGGGCAGCCAGATCCCCAATGGAAAGGACATATTCCTTCCATCGGTCACCCCGCATGGGCGAGTCCGGATTCAGACTCATGCAGAAATTGATATCCAGCACCCGATAACCGGCCTGAGCGCATTCCATAATGCTTTTCTCCACCGGAAGGCGTTTTCTGCCGGGACCAAAGGCGCATATGTTGGTGGACGTAGAAATCTCCATGGTGTCTCCCGCCTGCGTAAAATATCCTTTGAAGGTTCAACGGTTGTTCCGGGCGAATTGCTCAAGCATCCCTGTCAGGTCTTCCTCCATCATCTGTGCGGTTTCACTCGCGGACAGGTCCTGATCGAGCATTTCGGAGACATCGTTCATGATGGAATAGTAGAAATCCGCGGAAGGACCGACTGTAACAGAGCGCATCATGACCGGGGTAAGGGCAAGCTGCTCCGCACCCGCAGCATATTGCGGATGCTGAAGGATGAAGGAGCGCCAGGTATCCGTTTGCAGGGCGGATCCCACGGCGGGGATGTATCCCGCCTTCATGGCAAATTCCGCCTGCGCTTCAGGGCCGGTCAAAAAACGGATCACTTTCCAGGCCGCTTCGCGCTTTTCCTGCCCGTGATCGAACATGACCAGGCAGCTTCCGGATACAGTAGCGCCGGAAGAGGATGCTTCATTGACCTTTGGATAGGCACAGACCCCCAGCTCAAACCTGCCGCCGATCTTGTTTTCAAGGCTTGCGATGGTCGAGGAGGATGCCGTCATGATCAGCAATTTGCCGGCGGCGAACTCGTCCGTGGAAGCTTCCCTGTTCGCAAGCGCGCCGGTGTCGTACAAATCCTTCCAAACCTGCAGGAAGGTCTCCAATGCGCCGTTTTGGATGCAGTCCAGGCGCTCTGCCATGCCGGCTGACCCGTTTTCGCAGTCGACCAGGTAGCTGCCAAGCTGTCCAAGCCAGTTGGCAAGAGAAGGCGTATTGGGAATACACGCGTAAACCGTGGCATCCTCCTCCAGGGGGAATGCGGCAATCCGACCGATCTCCTGCAGCGTTTCAGGCGCCGGAATCCCCAAACCGTCAAGGACCGTTTTGTTGTAATACGTCAGGGTGGTAGAAGTCGCAAAGGGGACGCCCAGCTGTACTCCGTCCACATTCCAGTTCTGCAGCGCCGAAGGCAGATAGTCGCTCAGGTCCGTATCCGGCGCCTCCTGCAGGAGCTCGTCGACGGTGTACGCAGCGTCTGCCGCGCCATATACGATTTTGCCGGTAGCGTCCAGCTGCATCACATCAGGCAGATGCTCCGTATCCCCGGAATTGAGCATGCTGTTCATTTTTGTCACGGAATCGACGTATTTCCCTTGATAAACCAGGGTAACATGGATCCCTTCCTCGGCGCCGGTCGTTTCGTTATAGCGTTCCACAATGCGGGAAAGCGCTTCGCCCGCTTCCTCGGACATGGAATGCCAGAAGGTCACATCGACAGTCGTTTGGGCAAGACCTGAAAAGGGAAGAGCGCTTGTCAGCAAAAACAGTGCGGAAAAGAGGGCGGAAAGGACGTGCTTTTTCATGTTCGGGTTCCTCCTTGTCAAATTGAAATGCACAGGCTAAATAACGTAAATCAGGCGAAAAAGAGGAAAGCAGCGCTCATCCGGACACCGCGCCCTCCGTAAGGGAATGACTGATCAACCGTCTGACCAGAATAAAGAGAAGCACGGGCGGCAAAATGGCGGCAACGGTCCCGGCCAGGATGACCTGGTAATTGGTGTCTTCGGTGCTGGTCAGCATCGAGATGCCCACCTGGACTGTACGCATCCGGTCGCTGTTGGTGACAAGCAAGGGCCACAGATAAGCGTTCCATTGGGCGACAAAGGCCTGCATGAACAGCGTTACCCATACCGGCCGGCAGTAGGGCAAAAGCACCGAAAACAGAAAACGCAGATCCGAGCAGCCGTCCAGAAAGGCCGCTTGTCTAAGGGCCAAGGGAGCTTGGGAAAACGCCTGGGTAAGCATGAACATCTGGCTGGCACCGGCAAAGGACACGATGGCGATCCCGAGCCACGTATCCGTCAAAGCAAGTCTTGAAACCGTCTGATAGTTTGTGACGATAACGGTATCGGCAGGGATCATCATGGTTCCGAGCAGGAAAACAAACAGCGTCTTTTTGAAACGAAAATCAAAATAGGTAAAAGCATAGGCCGCGAGCATGGCGGAGAGCAGCTTTACGATGCATACCAGAAGGGTCGTTCCTGCACTGTTGAAAAAATACCTCCCCATAGGTGCCAAAGTAAAAACGGCCTCATAGTTGGACAGATTCAAAAAACTGTCCGGAAAAAGGCGGGGAGGCAGGCGTGAAAACTCGTCCGCGGTTTTGAAGGAACCGAGAAAAGCGTACACGCAGGGAAAGACCACCAGCAGGCAAAGAAAGATGCGGAGCAGAAGAAGAGCGGCGTCCGGCAGGGAAAAAGAATGCTTTTTCATCCGATCCCCTCCCCTTTGTTGCTTTGCAGGCTGACCAAGGTAAACAGGAGCGTCAGGAAGAAGCTGACGATCGCGATGCAGGCGGCCATTGCGTAATTGCCTGATCCGTATCCTGTGGTATACATCAGATAGATCAGCGTGGTGGTTGCACGGCTGGGTCCTCCTTTGGTGATGATCATCACCGGCCCGGAGGTCATCAAGGCAAGAATGGTGTTGGTGCATACGGAATACAGGATGGTCGGCCGGATCAGCGGAAGCTCAATCAGAAGCAGGATTCGCATCCCGCCTGCGCCGTCGAGCCGGGCGCTGTCGACCACGGAACGGTCCACATTCCGGAACGCGGCCTGAAACAACAGGAATCCAAAGCCGATCCCCATCCAAACGGTAACCATCAGGATGCCGTAGAGGGCTGTGTTCCGGTCCTCATACCAGCGGACGCCGATGCCTAAAAAGGCATTCAGCCAGCCAATCGTAGGGTTGAGAAGCACCCGGAAGGTCATGGAGGCGGCACTCATGGACACGGCCATGGTGGAAGCGATCAGCGTCTGAAACAGGCCGTTCCCCGGACGGGAATTGGAAAAGAGCTTCCCCAGGCAGAGGGCGATCAGCAGAGTCAGCGGGACATTGATGGCTGTCAGACGAAGGGTATTGCCCAGTGCTGCGGAGAACTCCCTTCTGGAAAACAGGTACCTGTAATTGTCAAGCCCGGAAAAGCCTGTGATCTCTCCCATGAAATTGACGGTCGAAACGGAAAAAAGCGCGGTTTTCAGGAACGGGTAATAGACAAACACCACAGAAAAAAGCAGGATTGGAAAAAGATACAGGTACGCGCGCGCCTGTTCCCGTTTTTTGTGCCGTTTCAAGGACATAAGCATGCGTACCTCCATAAAAAAAATCTTCCGAAAAAACTTCAGAAGACGGAAAGCGGCCAAAACCGCATTCTTCTTTCATCCAGACTGTACTGTCGGCTCCGGAATTGGACCGGATCGGCCAAAAGGCTCGCGGGCTAACACCGCCGGTGGGGACTTTCACCCCGCCCTGAAGAATTCTTTAATTGCGATTATTATAGCCGCAGCGCCCCTCCCTGTCAATATCAACCGGTGTCCGGTCCGCTCTTTTTACCCCCTTTTCCCGCACGCACTTTACAAAAAGGGGCCGGGAGGATATGATAGGGGCAGGAAAATCATCCAGACGAAAAGGAGCTGAGATTGTGCGAAAAAGATGGATTTCGTGGCTGCTGGTCCTCCTGATCGCAATTCTGCCTGTCCAGGTCTATGGAACCACCCAGGAAGCGTGGAATGAAACCTGCCGATATAAAACCAGCAGGGACACGGCCGTTTATGACCGCACCGTTTCCGGTGCCTCCTCATATTTTTATCAGACGGACATCCTTCCCGCGGGCACTTACATCAACGTGATCAGCGGAGAAACAAACGGGAAACGCAGGATCCTTTATTTGAAGGACGGAAAGGAAACGGTTGCCTGGCTGGACACGGACGCCTTTACCTCCGCCTTGAAAACCGTCATCGCGGCAGACGGAAATACCTATTCCCTTCCGGAAGCTGTCTGGGGAAATGAAACCGCTGTTCGCCGGTTCATGGCATCCTATTATACCCCCGATCAGATCCAGATGGTCCTCAACCAGATGTACGCAGAGGCACAGTCTTATGCCGTGCTTCCGGAAGATAGCTGGACGTGCCCCGTCTGCGGACGCGCCGGAAACACGAATCTTTTCTGCCCGGAATGCGGAACAAGACGCGGCACCGTCCCCATGACCACGGTCCCTTATCAGAGGCCGGCTGTCTCCGTTGGAGAGGTTCTTCTGATCGGCAGATACGGCGGGGAAGAGCTTCTTTGGCAGGTAATTGGCGTTCAGGGCAGCAAAGTGCTCCTGCTCAGCCGCTATGGGCTTGAGAAAAACTGTTTCAACACCAATTGTGCCGGACAGACGTGGGAAAACTGTACCCTTCGCAAATGGCTCAACGGCGCTTTCCTCAGCCAGGCGTTTTCCGCCGCCGAGGCCCAGGCCATCCTGGAAACCTATGTCAACGAAGCGGAAGACCAGGCCTCCAAAGCATTCGCCCCGAAGCGGATCGGCGCGAGTACGTACGACCATCTGTTCCTCCTGAGCTACGCGGAGCTGACGGCATACCTGCCTTCCATCCGGGACAGGCAGTGCGTTCCCACAGCACATGCCCTCGCGGAGGGCTGCAATTACAGCGATACCCTTCTGATAGACGGCCAGCCGGCCTGCTGGTGGTGGCTCAGGTCTCCCGCTTACAGAAACAACGCCCTTGTCGTCAATGCCTCCGGCAACGTGGAGGCCTGTATGATGAGCCAGTCCTATGGCGCCGTTCGTCCGGTCATGTGGGTGGATGTGGATACGCTTGACAGAAACGGAGAACTGTCCTTTGGAAGTCCTTACAGTCATGCTCCGGTACGCGTACCTGTGGGGACCTCCAATCCGGCTGCCCGCATCGCTACCCAGAACACGCCTTCCCCCACCCCCGGCGTACCGACCGCACAGCCGTCGCAAAAAGACGCCCGCCAGGAAGTATGCCGTTCGTTCATCCTCAATGCCCAGTATCAGAGCTTCTCCGGCTCCTTTGACAGCGACAGGATCTCCTTCGCCCTGCACGATACAGACGGGGACAATGCGCCGGAACTTCTGGTCCACAATGGGGAAACGGAACAGGGAAGATCCCGCATTTATGTGGTTGCGCTCTACGACAACGGGTACCGTTTGCTCCAGGTTCTTACGCAGGATAAAGAACAGGTGATCTATACGGAAACCAACGGTTTTGTGGCAGACTTCTGGTCTCTTCAGAACATCCTCTCCTTTGGCTGGAACGCCTTCTTTGCTACGGCGAACCGCTGAAACACTTGTCCCCAAATATCAAGGCCGGATTTCGCTGCGAGACGAAATCCGGCCTTGTTTAGTTTATTGCAAACAGGGATCGCACCCGACGTCAAAGCCTGCTCAGGAAGGATCCTTCTCTTCCAGCCAGTGGCGCTTGCTTTCTTCCCAGGTGCGTTCACTGATGATGTAGCGGGGTCTGCGTTTACTCTCCAGATATGTTTTCCCGACATACTGTCCGATAATACCGGTTGAAATGAGCTGAATGCCGCCAATGATGCAAATCAGGCACACAGTGGAAGCCCATCCCGCGACAGACTGTCCGCGAATCGCTTCCACAATGGCCCATACCGCAGCGGCAAGTCCGGCAAGGCTGAAAAAGATGCCCACCCCCGTAACGATCGAAAGGGGCTTGACAGACAGACTCGTGATCCCGTTGAACGCGAGGGCAAGCATTTTTTTCAGCGGATAATGGCTCTCCCCGGCCAGGCGTTCCGCCCGTTCATAATACACTCTGGTGCTCTTGAAGCCCACAAGGGGGAACAGGCCCCGAAGGAAAATATTGACCTCTTCATAATCCGCAAAGTGCTGCAGCACCAGACTGCTGACCAAACGGTAATCCGCGTGATTGAAAATGACCTCGGCCCCGAGGGTATTCATCAACTTATAGAAGCTTTCTGCGGTAAAACGTTTGAACCAGGTGTCCGTTGTCCGCTTGGAGCGGACACCATAGACCACCTCGCTGCCCTCCAGGTAAGCGTCCACCATCTGGTCCATGGCATGAATGTCATCCTGACCGTCACAATCAATGGATATGGTGATATCGCAGCGGTCCTTCGCCTCCATAAGACCTGCAAGGACCGCGTTTTGATGTCCCCGGTTACGGCTTTGACTGATGCCGATATAATGGACGTCCTGTTTGGAAAGGTCCTGTATGATCTGCCAGGTCCGGTCTCTGGAACCGTCGTTTACAAACAGTACACGGCTGGAATCGCTGATTTTTCCCTGATCCCTGAGGGAACAAATCTCCTCCAGGAACATCGGAGCGGTCATTGGCAGCACTTTTTCCTCGTTATAACAGGGAATCACAATCCAAAGAACAGGTCTTGCTTCCATTTTAGTAAACTCCTTTTCAATAGCAGCCATGCATTTGCCAAAGCAGTATACCATAAGCCGGACCAGGAGTAAAGTAAAAGACCGTATGGGGCAGCGTTGCGGGAATCAGCGGACCTTTTCCAGTTCCCCGAGGAGTTTTTCCCGCTGTGAGGTGCGAACCAGGAAACGTGCCCCATCCACCGACGCGGCATCATAGAAAAGATCATGGGCAAAAAAACGCACTGCCTTTTCCGTACCGTCCGTAAGCGTATAAAAAAGAGTCAGGGTTTCATTCCCCCCGGGAGGGGCGTAAAGCAGATCATCCACCGTCATCCCGACAACGCAGCGATAGATTTCGGAATAGCGCTCAGGATCGACAGCCTGGCCGTCCAGGAAATACAGGGTTTCTTCCCCCTGGGCTTTCCTCTCCAGCAGATGCTCCCCGTTCTGGTGGACGATCTTCAGCGAACGAACAAGATCTGCCGAGATCAGATAGACGAAAGGATCCAGAAGCGCGTTTGGAGGACAGTCTTCCAAAAAGCGAATCTGGTCTGTTCCGACGGTGTACACCGCGTCGCTCCGGTCAAACCGGATGTATCTTTGCCCGGTTCCCGTATTTCCGCCAACAGTATAATCCAGCACGCTTCCGTCCGAAAATGCGGCAAGCAGTCTTTTTCCCGTATCAAGGCCGAAGGCGCGCATCTCTTCCGGGGTCTGAACCGTCCCGGCGTATCCTTCAGCGTGAAGGGCACAAATTCCTGTCACATATTTTTCAACGAAAGCGGTATTGGCGTCATGGGTAAATGGGGCTGTCATCTGCCATTTGGCAAGGCTTCCTTCCCTGCCTTTCCGCGTGAGGATCCAGGAGGTATCCCGGTCCACCAGGGCCGCCTGTACCGCGTATTCTGCATGCTGGACCGACGCGCCCGGCAGCGCATGAAGCGAATAAAGCGGCTGCGTCACTGTTTCATAAAAATCGCTTGGTGCCAGATAAACCGTTGTTTCCCCGGCGACGGCAACATAGCACCCCAGCTGGGGCGAGAGATAATTGCCCACCAGCAGGGTCAGCATCTCCTCCCCGGAATAGCGGAGGGTCAGTTTTGCCTTTGGCGGATTCAAACCGCAGGCCGTTTGGTCCAGGCCTTCCCACCGTGCGGTAACAGGCAGGTGCTGCGCTGCGACCATAAAGACCTGCCAGGCGTTCTCCTGCAGGGCGAAGCCAGGATGGTCCTGTACGGTAAGCGGCTGTCCAAGAACATTGTTGACCCCAAGAAGAAGGCCATCCTCAGAATAGACCAGGTCGCTTATAAGGGTATACCGCTCCTCAGGCAGTTCCAGCGTCAGGGACTGAAAGGATGGCAGCTTCCGTTCGTACAACATCTCATAGTTGGAGCGGACCGTCTGCTCATCTGCGAAAGGCCCAGTGCCCTGCACAGGAACGCAAAGAAGCTGCCAAAGAAGAACAAGGCAGACACAGGCGGCCAAAAGGCAGAATAGTTTTCCTGTTCTGCGCATTTACAGGCGCCTCCTTTTGATCAGGACTGCCGCCATCGTCAGCAGCAGGATGCACGGCAGCAAAGCAAGCAGAAAGATGGATGTCCGGATGCGCACCTGTTCATTTGGGAAACGGATGGTATGGGCAGGAAGGCGCTTGACCCCCGCATCCAGGGAATAGGTTACCTCCTGATGCGTCATCCGGAGCAGCATAGAAGAGATCAGGTCCAGGTTTTCGCTTGCATCCAGCCATTCCCCATCCCGGAGCATATCCGCGCTGCCAAGCAACAGAAAACGCATTCCGGCGCTGTTCCCCGCGTAAGCCCCCAAAAGGAACCCGCCTGTTACGTCCCCTTCCGCGCTTTGGTCCGCGCGGCCCGTGCTGTCCCTGTGGAGCACGGCGCGCCCGGAAGTGGATAAAAGCCGCTCCAGCGTAACGCCGGGACGGTAAAGGGGGGACGACAGAGCGGCCGCGTTTGGCAGGATCAGCCTGCCGGACAGGTTGTCTGCCAGGGATTGATCCCCCTCAAGCCTCGGATTCAGCCATTCGACCCGGTCAATATACCGCTGCGTCTCCAAAGGGTTTTCAACCAACCAGCCCTGTTCCATACCAAGCCCATACAAAGAGCACACGGCCTGAAGCCTCGAAAGACCAGAAACCGGCGTACCCGATCCGAAGGACAGGAAAAACGCTCCTCCGCGGTCAAGGTGATCCGCGAGCATCAACTGTTCCCTTTCCGTAAGGTCCGTCCTGGGGTCGATCATCAGCAGCACATCGTTCGGCTCGGCGGTAAAGTTGCTCAAATTCGCGGTGATGACCCGTAATCCAACGGCATTGAGCTGCAGCGAGAGGGAGGTGCAGTCCTGCTCGCCAGTCTCGCCATGCCCGCTGAGGAACACTGCGCGCGCGGCAGATGGACTGCTTACATGGGAAACAGCGCCGATCACACGGGCTTCCCCTGTATAAATGGTGTAGATCTCCTCCCCGATCCTGGTTGAAAAGAGCAGTTCGGAGGGAAGGATCCGTACGGTACGGGTGCCGTCACTGCCGCGCACAAACAGGGTCCCTTCTTCCACCAACGTGCTTCCGTTCAGGGAAAGGAGGCGCTGTGGTTCCCCGGCGGGATTCACCTCCGCCGTTTTCAGATTGGGATTGATCGAACGCATGCGGCTCAAGGTTTCCTGCACCAGGTCCAAAAGGGAAGAATGTGTACCGGGCGTATGCACCAGGTAAACAGAAACCTCCGTGTCAAGGGATTTCAGTTTTTCCGTGGTATAATCGCTCAAAGCCGAAAGACGGTCCGGGGACAAATCCCATTTGAGATACCAGCGGTCCTCCGCCGCCTGAAAGCAAAGACACAGCAAGATGCAGAAGATCACCGCAAGAAGACACAGCAGCAGGTTGTAAAGGGGAAAACGCATGCCTTTATTCATCCCGCCCGCCTCCTTTGATGCTTGCGCGCCTCAAGCAAACGTGTCGTCAGAAACAGCATCAGAAACGAAAAAACAAGGTAATAGACCAGGTCCGATAGGCTCAGAATGCCGTTGGCAAAATCCCCGAGCCTGTCCTGCCCGGGAAGGGCGGAAAGAAGACCGCCAAGAACGTTCCACGGCCGATTCGTCAACTGAGGCTGGATATAATGCTCATTCAGATACAGAAATACGTTGATGCCAAGGGTTAGGACGCCGGCGGTCATCTGATTGAAACACAGGGAGGAGATCAGCAATCCGACGGAAAGCAGGGAGGTCCCCAGCAGATAATAGCCCAAATAAGTGCAAAGCGTCTCAAGAACGGAGATCTGCGCGAACCGTGAGATCACCAGGGTGTAAAGCCCTGTCAGGAGCATTGCGATCAAAAGCATGACGCAAGCAGCAAGAAACTTGCCAAATACGATCGCGCCTGTCCGGACCGGAAGGGTAAACAGCAGCTGATCGGTACGCATGCGCCTCTCCTCCGCGAAAAGACGCATGGTCAAAAGCGGCGCGATCAAAAGAAACGGCAGATGCATGGCGGAAAGCATCACGTTCATGCTCGCGCTCATTTCCTGCCCAATGTTGACAAAAACAAACACAATCCCGGACAGAAGGGTATACATTGCCAGAAACACGTACCCGACAGGAGTCGCGAAATACCCGTGCAGTTCCCTGAGAAAAAGCGTCTTCATGATTCCGGCGCTCCTTTCCCGGTCAAACGGAGAAACGCATCTTCCAGTGTTTCTTTTTCGTCCCGCATTTCCGCCAAAGCGCCTTTCATTTTTTTGAATGCCTCGTACACTGCCGGGCCGCAGTCAGCTTCCGGCCGGTAGCGGATGACGATTTCATCCCCTTGTCTGGATACGGAAAGGATCCCAGGCAGGGAGGAGACCGCCTCCATAGAGGCGTCCTCCCCCTGATACCGTACACGCAATTCGCCCTTTTTCCGAAGAAGGGCGGACAGCGGACCATCGTAAACAGCCTGTCCTTCCTCCAGGACCAGCGCCCTTGAGCAAATGCCCGTAAACTCACTAAGCATATGGGAGGAAAGCAGCACCGTGCTTGTTTCGCCTGCCTGCCTGATCACATCCCGCATCTGCACCATCTGAAGCGGGTCCATGCCGCTTCCGGGCTCGTCAAGGATCAGCAAGGGAGGGCTGCCAAGCAGCGCCTGGGCCAGTCCCAGCCGCTGCCGATACCCCTTGGACAGGCTTCCGCTCAGCCTGTTTGCCCAGTTTCCCAGACCGGCCGCGGCAATCACCCGTTCCGTTTCGCTTTTCTTTTTTGATTCAGGGATCGGCTTCAGGTCCGCGCAGAACCGCAGATATTCCTTAACCGTCATGTCCGGGTACAGAGGAGGCTGCTCCGGAAGGTATCCGATACAGGCGCGCGCCTTCAGGGAGTCCTCCGTCATGTCGTGGCCGCAGATCCTCACCTGCCCGGAAGTGGGGGCAAGATAACCGGTCAGGATATTCATCAGGGTGGATTTGCCTGCGCCGTTCCGGCCCAGCAGCGCGATGATCTCGCCCGGACTTGCCGTAAAGGAAACCTCACGAAGGGCGTCCCTTTTCAGATAGCGCTTGCAGATCCGTTCAGCCTTCAGGAGACACATCACTTCCGGGTTCCTCCTTGCTTCGTTTGAACTGCATGGGCGTCATCCCTACTTTTTGCCGGAACCGTCTGATAAAGGAACCGGCGTCATAATACCCGACCGCCTCGGCGATTTCCTTGACGGAAAGATCCGAATTTACAAGGAGATCCTTGGAATGTTCAACCCTCAGCATGGTCAGGTACTCAAGCGGGGTGACCCGCATTTTGCTTTTAAAGAGCTGTGAAAGCCTTGCGTTTGGCATGTTGAAGGTCTCGGCGATGGCGCTGATGGAAAGCTCCTTGTCGTAGTAATGCGTGTCGATATAGCCGACGACACGGTCCATCAGGTCACCGGATGCCTCATCCGGCTCGGCAGGGGCGCTCCCCTCCCCACAGGAAAGGATAAAATGGCACAAACGTCTCAGCAGTTCGCTGACATCATCCATGCTGGCACACCCGGAAAGCATGAGGATATCGTAAACCTCCTGTGCCCCGCGTTCCCTGCTCAGCGCGTCCATATGCTCCTTGAGAAGCGTCTCTATGACGTTGTTGTATATCAGCCTGAAGGAGAAGGAAGACATGCTGTTCCGTTTTAAAAAATGCAGCAGCTCGGCGATCTTGCTGTTGAGCAGATCCTCACTGCGAAGCAGGAGGGCCTGATGAATCCCTTCCGTAATCCGCTGTGCCTGCGGAAGGATCTCTCCGAAATTCGTGGGAATGCTCCCGTAAAACAGCGGCTTGTCGGCATCCATGACAAACCGGTTGTCATAGGTGGCTGCCGCCTCAAGGTAGGCGCTGGAGACCTCGGAAAAGTCCTCATGGATCCCAGAGATCGTCGTTACCGCCTGGCCGCTCTGTTCCTGGGTACGGCGGTGGATCTCCTCCGCCATGGAAACAAGGGCCTCCTGGCTGTCTGCAAATACGAGGTACAAAATGGCGTCCAGGGCCACAAGCTCCGTCCCGCAGGCGCATACGCCCGGGATTGGGCAGTCGCCACCCGCAAATACCATGGGCTGCCTCCCGGCCTCCTGGTCAAAGCAAAGCACAACCGCGTAGTATTTCCGGTCGATCTTTAATTCGACTCCGGCCGCGGCCTGAAGCGCATCCTGCCTGGTCGGATAGTGGTTTTTCAGGAAGCTGAGGACAAAATCGTGTCTGCGCATGGGCAGCGCGTTTTCCAGCTGGATGCTTAGGGCCGCATTCTGCCTGGAGAGCTCGCTGATGCCCTGCTTGATTTTCTGCCATTCATCCCCCTGTTTTTCCTCAGAGGAAAGCAGGCTTGATATCTCATGGACCGGCTGCCAATTGCGTCGGGCCAGCCGATAGGCAATGAAAAACGCCAGGAGACTTCCAACGGCCAGGATGATCAATCCCCCGCTCAGATTGGCGGCAAGGGATGCGGCAAGATCCCCGCTCCGGATCAGGGAAACATACTCCATGCTCCAGCCGGGCACCGTTACACGGGAAAGAATGTATTCGTCCCCCTGGAAACGGAAGGCGTCCAGGCCACTGACCATGGCTGAGCGGATCTCCTCGTCCGGAATTGAATAGCTGCACGAGGAAACAAGCGTCCGATCCCGGTAAAAAATATACGTATTGTTCTTTGTGGCGATGGCATCAGAGAACATTTCGTCAAACACGGTCTTGCGAACCAGAAACATCAGGCATCCCCGTTCCTCCCGAAGCATGCCAAAGGGCATAAAATACGTGATGATGGGTTCGCTGCTGCCGTCGAGCAGCGTTCCCTGGACCCGCTGAGCAGGAAGAATGGTCAATTCCTCGGAGCCATGCAGCACGCTTTCCAATTGGGAAGCGGAGAAATGCTCAAAGTGGGTCAGACTGGTCAGCGCGTCCAGCGTCATGGAATTCTGCGAAGAGTAAATATGGCTGTCGATGGCAAAGCAGAGGAACATCCTTTCGCAGAAAGTATTTGTGGCTGCATATAAGGAAAGGTATTTCATCAGCTGATACGCCATGTCGGGGTGTTCCTGAAAGACAAAAGCCTTGATAAAGGGGGAAATGCTCATCTGGTCCGCAGTATTCTGCATGGCCGTCAGGTATTCGCCGTGACGTTCCGCGATGCGGGCAAGGCGGTTGAACTGGCTGTTCCTCGCCTCCGTCCACATGGAATCATAGGTGCGCAGCGTCATAAAGAAAGAAAAAACGACCGCCAGCAGCACGATGACGATGATATAGGAGAACAGGAGCCTTTTAAAGGCGCCAGACTGAAAGAAGGATCGCTTCCCTCCGGTCATTTTTCAGCCTCCCCCGTTCTTCCGGTATGACGGTTGTAGATCTGCTGATAAAGCTCCCGGTATTCCAGCGCGCCCTCGGCTTTCAGATCCTCTATAAAAGCGTCAAACGCCTGATCCGTAACGCCGTGAACAACAGCATTCACGATAAAATCATCCACAACCGTCTTTATGCGTTTTTTCAGCTGTGTCAGACGGGCCGATTCCTGACTGGTTTTCGCCGATTCCACCGTCAGCACCTTTTCCGAAACGGGCTCCAGCACGCCAGATGCGTCATAGGCCTCGCAATACCCGCTTTTTTCCACCCGATGCGGCGCGGGCACGTATACAGAACGGTAATACTCCTTCGGCGCAAAAAACTGGCCGCAGATAACGGGAACGATCTCGTACAGCCGGTTGGCCTCCGGAACGGCGATCACCTGGTATCTGCCGTCCTCCCCCCGCTGGAGCATTTCCCCCACCGGGCCATTTTGGGAAACAAGCATGGTTTCCGTATCCATCTGGGCATCCAGCCAGCGAAGGGAAGCGGGGATATCCCGGTTTTGGATGGTGAGCGCAGCGCCGAATTCAACGGTATCCTTGATCCTGGATAGGCGCGCATCGTATCCATCGGCGTGCACCGGAAGCATGCAGACGAACTGGGACGCGATCCCGGCCTGCAGGGCCGTATTGCCCAAGCGCCAGTAACTGAAAAAGCCGGCCGTATTCCGGTTCACTTTCGCGCTCCACAGGTTGGAACCCTGCGTAATGCTTTCCACGTCCAGAAGCTTTTCCTCGCAGAGAAGATGCATCCATTCCGCCGTTTCGCGGAAGCCGTCCTGAAACGGCGCAAAACGGACGATGCCGTCTGAACCCGCGAAGACGAAATCTTCATTCATCGGGATCCCCCAGGCACTGAAAAGATTATACAGCCCCGTATTACAGTCATCCAGGGTCGCTTCATAAGGGACCTCGTCCTTCAGCCCGTTGCCGTTTGGATCCCCGTCCCGGAAGGCGCGGAGCACGTCCGTAAGCTCGCGGACGGTCGTCGGAACCTCAAGGTGCAGGCGGTCCAGCCATTGCCGGTTGATAAAAAAATGCCCGTTAACGCTGACATCCTGGGAAAGAAGAAAACCGACATAGTAACAACGCCCATCAGAGGAGGGAATGACCTCCGCCATATCGCTCTCCGCAAGCCTTGCGGAATAGACCGGCATGTATTCCTTCAAATACGTATCAAGCGGCACAAGAAGGTGACGATTGACGCCGTATTCCTCGGTATCCAGAGAACCCCGAAGGACAAGATCCTTGTATTGTCCGGAAGCAAACATCAATTGCTGACGGTTCTTCCATTCGGCGTCCCTGACCGTTTCAAACTCCACATGCACATGGGTCTTCTCTTCCAGTTCCCTGTAAAACCAGAGATTCGCAAAATCAATGGCCTGGTTCTCCAATTCGTATTGGAGGGCCGTTAGATCTGTTTTTCCTTCCGTCCTGACGGCAGGATCCGGCGCGCACCCGGACAGGAGCACGGTCAAAGCCAACAGCAGAAATGCAAAAAAGCGGTTTCTCCTTGATGTTTTCATGGCATTTCCTTCAGCGTTCGTTCTGTTCGCCCTTTCGTGCAGACAAAGATCCGTTCCAAATAAGCCGCACAGAAGGCAAAGAGCCTTGTTTCAGGGGATTTTTGCTTTTTCTGTTTGATAATTATACAGGAAAAACGTCCAAAAGGGAATAGGCAGAACTTTTGCCAATGCCCCAAAGGGCTTCATTCGGACCTTCCAGGCGATATGCGCAATAATTTTGTCTATTTTCAAGCGGTAAAAAACATGCTATTATATGACCAGATAAACAAAATGAAGCACAGCACGCGTTCCGTTTTTGACGGAACTGTTCTCTCGGATCCAGATTCGACCAATGGAAGGAGGATCCTTATGCAGGTCTCCCCCAAAAAGAACACGCGTTCCAAGCCACCGCTCGCCACCCGTTTTGCAAAGGCCGTTTACCGGGACTGGCAGCTCTGGGTTTTTTTGCTGCCCGCACTGCTGTTCTTCCTTTTTTTCTGCTATTTTCCCATGTATGGCGTGCAAATCGCCTTCAAGGATTACAAGGCAGCCTTTGGTATCATAGGGAGCAAATGGGCCAATCCCTGGTTCAAGCATTTCAGGACCTTCTTTAATTCCTTCTACTGCGGAAGGATGTTCGCAAATACCTTCCTTTTGAATCTATATGGCCTTTTGGTCGGGTTCCCGGTCCCCGTGCTGCTGGCCATCCTGCTCAATCAACTGACGCACAAAAGGTTCAAGGGATTCGCCCAGACCGCCATTTATGTGCCCCATTTCATTTCCACGGTGGTTCTTGCCGGCATGATCTATCTGTTCTTTTCCCCTTCCAGCGGGATCGTCAACAAAGCCATTGAGGCCTTCGGAGGAAAAGCGATCTACTTTATGCTGGAGGAAAAATGGTTCCGTCCGCTCTTTATTGGGTCGGATGTGTGGCAGAACGCTGGATGGAACACCATCCTTTATATCGCGACGCTGACCAGCATCGATCCGCAGCTGTATGAGGCCGCCACCATTGACGGCGCATCCCGCTTTCAGCGTATCCGGCATATTGACCTGCCCCACCTGATCCCCATCTGCGTGATGATGCTCATCCTCAACTGCGGCTCCCTCCTGTCTTCGGATACCAACAAAGCCCTGCTTCTGCAGACCAGCGGAAACATCAAGACTTCTGACATTATCGGCGTTTATGTATACAACACAGGCATCGGCAAGGCGCAGTACAGTTACACCTCCGCCATAGGGCTGTGCCTGAATGTGATCAATTTCGCCATTATCATTCTCGTTAATACCATCTCCCGCAAGGTAAGCGAAATCAGCCTGTTCTGACGCAGAAGGGAGGAACCTGCCATGACAGCAGCACCGCATACCGGTACCCGGATCCGCGAGACAAAGCAGGACCGGATCTTCAATTTTTGCAATACGGTTTTCTGGGTCATCGTACTTCTCATTGTGCTTTATCCCCTTTGGCTGATCATTGTAGCCTCGGTATCCGATCCGGACGCCGTTCTGGCAGGTAAGGTTTTTTTGTGGCCGGTCAATTTCTCCACCATGGGGTATGACGCTGTATTCCAGTACAGCGAACTGTGGGGCAGTTATCTGAATTCCATCTTCTATACCCTGGTGGGCGGCGGACTGAGCGTCTTTGTGACAATGATGGCAGCCTATGCCCTCAGCCACCGCTTTTCCGGCAAAAAGTTTGTAAACCTTGCCATTACCTTTACGATGTTTTTTTCCGGCGGCCTGATCCCCATCTTTCTGAACGTCCGGGATCTTGGCCTGTACAATACCCGCACAGTGATGATCCTGATCAACCTGGTATCCGTTTGGAACCTGATGGTGGCCCGCACTTATATCCAGTCTTCCATCCCCTATGAAATGTATGAGGCAGCCACCATTGACGGCGCAGACCATTTTACCTATTTCTTCCGCTGCGTTCTCCCCTTGTCCGGCACCATTCTTGCGGTCCTTGCCGTTTATTACGGGGTCGCCAGGTGGAATGACTATTTTACAGGGCTGGTCTTTTTGCGGGACCGCACCAAATTCCCTCTCCAGACCGTTTTGAGGGAAATCCTGGCTTCGCTCTCCGTCGGCAATTCGGATACGTTTTTTGAAGCCTACGCCGACAACCTTGGCGGACTGCAGGAAGCCCTGCGGAAAGCTGAAGTCGCCAAATACTGCTGTATTGTCGTTTCAACGGTCCCCTGTGTCGTCCTGTACATCTTTATGCAGAAATTCTTTGTCAAAGGGGTCATGATCGGATCCCTGAAAGGCTGAGCCGCGCGGAATTCTCGTCCGCCGCGGGGCGGGCGCGGATCATAAAAAGAAAGGAGTTGTCCCCATGAAAAGAATCGCAGCATTGTTTCTGGCACTGATGATGCTTTCCTGCGGCCTGGCCGTGGCCGAAGAGAAAGTCAACCTGACCGCTTTCCAGTATGAGCTGGACAACCAGAGCACCGATTTCAACCAGATCTGGTACTTCAAGATGATCGAGGAACTGACCAATGTGCACGTGGACTTCCGTATGGTGAAGGATTCCGATTTCGACATGCAGGTGAACCTGATGTTCGCTACGCCCAATGAAATGGAAGACATGATCCTTCGCCGCAGCGTGGATGTGGAAGAATACGGTGTCTCCCAGGGCCTGCTTCTGCCGCTGGATCAGTATCTGACGGAAGACCTGATGCCCAACTATGTCAGCCGTCTGAACATGAACGAGGCCAATGCTTCCATTCCCGCCTCCGACGGCCAGAGCTACTTCATCGGCTATCTGCTGGCGCAGAGCGTAAATCATGAACCCACCTGGTATATCAATGTCGATCTCCTCGCCAAGCTGGGTCTTGAAGTTCCCACCACCATTGAAGAATACACCAATGTGCTGCGGGCCTTCAAGGCGGACGGCATCAAGTACCCGCTTGCCACCGCCTTTACCGATTATGGCCCGGAAACCCTCTGGTACCAGTTTGCTTCCTTCGGTGTGCCGATCAACGTGCAGACGTTCCTCTTCATCGACAAAGACGAAAAGGTTGAGTTCGCCGGTTTTGCAGACGGTTTCCGCGCCGGGCTCGAATGGCTGCACAGTCTGTATGAGGAAGGCCTGCTGGATCCCGAATCCCTGACGCAGGATTCCAACCTCTGGGCCAATAAGGTCAACGCGGGCGAGGTTGCCTCCTTCAATTACCTGCGCCTGATCAACACCGCCCTGACCCCCGACACCTATGCCCACTTCAAATCCATGCTTCCTCCTGCCGCCGAAGGCTACAAGGTCGCGGTCCCCAGCGTTCTGGAAGTTCCGGAAGCCGGTGCCTACCTGACCAGCACCAACCCGAATCCCGAAGCCTCTCTTCGCTGGATCGATGCGCAGCTGGAAACCGAGAACATGTACGTAGCCCAGAACGGACAGATGGGTGAACATCTGAAAGTCAACGATGAAGGAAAATACGAAGTCATCTACGTGCCTGAGAACAATGGCCTGTATCAGATCGTTCCTGTTTCCATGGGCCAGTTCTTCGCCCCCGGCGATTTTCAGAGCGCGCATTATCAGATGGCTCCGCATCGCGTGGAACGCTATGAGGACAGCAAGACCTACGCTGCCGCCGACGTACTGGAGTACAAGTCTTTCCACTACCTGTCCAAGCTCAGCAAGATGAACAATGAGGATTCCGTGGAAGCCGCCAACATTTACACCGAACTGAAGAAATTCATGGGTGAATCTGTGGTTGACTTTGTCAAGAGCGGCGTGACGGACGCTTCCTTCAACGAGTTTATGAACAATGCCAAGTCCCTTGGCGTGGATCGCTACATTGAACTGTATCAGGCCGCGTATGACGCCTATATGGCAAAATAAGTCCGTACAGTCTGCCCGGGTCTCTCATGACCCGGGTTTTTTATGCCCAAAAGGAGATGAAACCACATGAAATCCGGGATATTTCGGGCCATTTTGGCCTCCTTTACGGCCCTGTGCCTGTTGATCGGCCAGGCGGGGGCTGTCAATGACAGCCATATCCTGACCTATACCGATCCCTATGACGCCCAGGCTTATCCTCCAAACCAGGCAAGCGCTGCCTTTACGCAGGACAAGATCCTTCTTGACGGACTTCGGGACGATGGCTACGGGATCGCCACTTCATCTTCCGTTTCCTTCGCGATCCCTATAAATAAAGAATACCATGCTCCTGCGTCCGGCGTTTTGACCGCGGTATGGAATGGACCTTTGCTCTATTTGCTGGTGGAAGTCAAGGACACAACAAGAGCGCGCACGCCGACAGAAGAAGGACCGACCGGTGACAATCCGGCCGCCCCTGGACAGACCGACAGCGTAACTTTTGCCTTTGACCTTTACAACGATAAGGTCAATTTCGGCACAGACACCACCGGCGCCTTTACGGTGGATGCCAATGGAAAGCTGCATTTTTTCCATAGCGGGATGATTTCTTCTCAAAGCTCCGTCCTTGCCGACCCCGAAGCGCCGGAATATACCGGACGTCTTGCGGGGTGGGCAGCAACGGAAACCGATGAAGGGTACAACGTCGAGATCGGTCTGCACCTGGAGGAGCTGGGGGATCTTCAGGAATACCATATGGGGCTTGAAGTCGTACTAAATGACGCGCATATCCCCAGCGAAGCGGAATCCATTCTTCCGGAACCCTCCGGAGATCCCTTTGCCCCTGCCCCAAAGCTGCCCTCAACGGTGGACGGGCGCGTGTTCTGGAGCCATCAAATGCAGGAACTGTACGCCGTCATTGACGAATCCAACCCCAACGGATTGGATTGGGGGGTCCTCACCCTGACCGGGTGGGACGGAACGGCTCCGTTCGCCTACAGTGACTGGCGTATAACCAATACCCTGCGCTATATCGACTCCCTGGCCTTCGCCAAAGGCGTCTATACCGAAGCGACCCAGCGCCGGCTGGATGAGGCGGTTGCCAGGGCACAGGAGCTGCTTGACAACAGCGAAAAGGACAAGGCGCAGACAGACACAGCGGCCGACGAACTGCTTGCCGCTTTGAAAGGACTTCGCTGGGCCGACGAACGGTACCCGGATCCATTTGATCTGCCTGAGGTGTTTACGCTTCCGGATCCATATCGGTTTTTTCTGAGTGAACGAAGGGTGGAAACCGTTTCCGATTGGGCAGAACGGCGTTTGGAAATCCTGGATCTGGCGCAGTTTTATGAATACGGTTATAAGCCTGACGCTCCGGAAAGTCTGTCTGTCGAAGCCATATCGCATTTTGAACCCGGAGAAGTCCGTTCTGTTCTTTTCTGGGGCTTCTGGCCGATGGATGTGCCGGTTACCTGTCCTACGGACATCGTCACGGTCAGAATCACGGACCATGGCGTTTCCGCCACCCTTGATTTTACCGTGTATCTGCCAACGCAGGTGCAGCTGCTTTCCGCCGGCGTTTCAGGCAAATCCCCTGTGGTCCTCTCCTATGACGGAGATAACGAGACGTACCGGAATGCGGGCTTTGCGGTCGTGGAAGTTCCATCCGGCAGCGGTGGAGACGGCCGGACAAACGAGTATGCCTGGGGCGTACGCACGGGGGCCTTCTATGAACTGTATCCCTATTCAAGGAACGGAAAAGAAGCCCTCAAGGAGGTCAGCAGTGAAATGGCTGCTGCCTGGAGCGCCTCCAGGGTCCTTGATGCCCTTGCGATCATCGCGGACAGTTCTTTGCCGTATGCCGATGAAATCGCCGCCGGCACGGATGCGGATCGAGCAGCGGTAAGTGGTTTTTCCATCAACGGAAAATATGCCTTTGTGGCGGCGGTCTTTGATGAAAGGATCGACGTCTGCATCCCCGGTGCGGCAGGCGCAACCGGGCCTTCCCCCTGGCGGTATGTATACACAGGCCATGTCTATGACTGGACAAATACCCTCTTTGCTCCGGGCGAAGGGGTCCAAGCCCCCGCTCTTCAGGTCTCCTGGGGCACGGAAACCCTGGGAAACAGCGTAAGGCATAACCGTGTCCGGGAAACCGAAGTGTTCCGCAAATTCCTGACCCCGGGCAATTTCTATCAGCGACTTCCCGGTGCGTGGGGATATGCCGCCCGCCTTCCCTTTGACCAGAATGACCTGGTGTCGACATTGGCCCCAAGAGCGATCGTACTTGTCAACACCGTCAACGATTACAACGACGGCTGTGAGGCGGATGCGCTTGGTCTGGAAGCAGCCAAGTCTGTTTACCGGAACCTGGGATATGACGCGGATGAGCTGGTCAAATTCAACTATCGTTCTGTCCAGGACGGCGATCCGCACGGCACGGATACGCTTCAAACCAAGCGGACCGCGGAATACCTGCGTCATTATTTCTTTGGCACGCAGCTAACGGACGATGTAGCCCATTGGCTGAATACAGATCCCTTCCTGCTGCCAGTCAGCGAGGGGGCATCGCCATTTGAAACCTATTATGGCGGCTTTAACACCATCACCGGTGGCCATGCCTCGGAAGATGGATGGTATTTTACAAAACTGAAAGATTGATCCAAAGCAGGTATTTCGTAAATACACAGGGACCGGGTGAACCCGGTCCCTGTGTATTTAAACAACCTGTGTTTTTCAGCATCGCAAAGCCTGCGGCCTCTTGGAAAGGCCCCCGGACCGCGCGAATGGAAAACGGAAGCAATTACCGTTTGACCCTGGCGCCGGCGCCACCCATGATGGCTTCCACTTCGCTCTTGCGCGCCATGGATGTGTCGCCAGGTGTGGTCATGGCCAGTGCGCCATGCGCGGCGCCATAGTTGACGGCCTTCTCGGGATCGCCGGTAGCCATCAACCCGTAAACCAAACCTGAAGCGAAAGAATCTCCTCCGCCGACACGGTCCATGATTTCAAGCCCGTCATAGGCCTTGGAAAGATAGATCTCCCCATCCGCCCAGCAAAGGGCTTTCCAATCGTTGACCGTCGCAGTTTTGACCGTACGAAGGGTCGTTGCGACCACCTTGAAATTCGGATAGGTCTCGGCGGCCTTGTTGATCATTTTTTTGTAACCTTCGATATTCAGTTCCTTCAGATTGGCATCATTGCCTTCAATCTGGAAGCCAAGGCAAGCGGTAAAATCTTCTTCATTGCCGATCATGACATCCACATACTTGGCAATTTCGCGGTTCACTTCCTGCGCCTTGGCCTGGCCGCCGATGGCGCTCCACATGGAGGGGCGATAGTTCAGGTCATAGGAAACCACGGTGCCGTATTTCTTGGCGGTTTTGATCGCTTCGACAACCGTTTCCGAGGCCTGCTCGCTCAAAGCAGCATAAATCCCACCGGTATGCAGCCAGCGGACGCCCAGTTCCCCAAAGATATAGTCAAAGTCAAAGTCCGCTGGAGTGGCCTTGGAAATAGCGGTATTAAAGCGGTCAGAACAACCGACTGCACCGCGGATGCCGAAGCCGCGCTCGGTAAAATTCAGTCCGTTTCTGCAAACGCGGCCGATCCCGTCGGTTTTCATCCACTTGATCAAAGAGGTATCCACCCCGCCCTGCATGATAAAATCTTCAATCAGGTAACCGACCTCATTCTCGGCAAACGCGGTAAGCACAGCAGTGCGCAGACCAAAGCATTTACGCAGGCCACGAACGACGTTATATTCACCGCCGCCTTCCCAGGCGCGGAAAGAACGGGCTGTACGGATACGCCCCTCGCCAGGATCCAACCGGAGCATCACCTCACCAAGGCTAACCGCGTCATATTTGCAGTCCGAGGCTTTTTTCAAATTCAAATCCATATTAGGTCCTCTCCTCTCTTGTTTTGGGGCTGTTTGCCAAACAATAACATTCTAACACGAATGGGATGTTCTTTCAAGGCAGACGAAAGAAAAAGGCTTGATTCCCCCACCTATGAAAGGACATACTCCCTAAAAGCAGCGAACTGCAAGAGGCCTGAAACATCCATTTCTTTTCATTTTTCAAGGGAACAACGGGTTTCCTCTTGACAATCGGAGAAACTGCGGTATAGTTTATATAACCTACTTTTATGGTAGGTAATACGTTTGATTCCCCTATAGGAGGATAACATGATTTACGCGGACAACGCAGCCACCACGGCCTTAAGCAGCAACGCACTCCAAGCCATGCTCCCCTTCCTTACAGATGTATACGCCAACCCTTCAAGTCTGTATTCCTTCGGTCAGAAAGCCAAGGAAGAAATGGAAAGCGCAAGGGAACGAATCGCGCGCTGCCTTGGGTGCGACGCAAGAGAAATCTATTTTACCTCCGGCGGCAGTGAAGCAGACAATCAGGCGATCCTTTCCTGCGCCCACGCAGGAGAAAGAATGAACAAAAAACATATCATTTCAACCGCGTTTGAGCATCATGCGGTTCTCCATACCCTGGACCAATTGAAAAAAGAAGGCTTTGAGATCACGCTTCTTGACGTTCACAATAACGGCATCGTCAACCCGGAACAGGTTGGGAAAGCCATCCGGGACGACACCTGTCTTGTGACCGTCATGTACGCCAACAACGAAATCGGAACGATCCAGCCCATAAAAGAAATCGCTGAAATCTGTCATGCGCGGAACGTCTGTTTCCACACAGACGCGGTCCAGGCGATAGGGCATCTTCCCGTCTCTGTCAAATCGGAGGGGATCGACCTCCTGTCGCTTTCCGCCCACAAGTTCCACGGTCCCAAAGGCATCGGCGTTCTGTATGCGCGCAGGGGTATTCCGATCGAGAGCCTGATCCGCGGCGGCGCGCAAGAGCGGGGAAAACGCGCCGGAACGGAGAATCTGGCTGGTATTGTCGGCATGGCTGTCGCGCTGGAAGAGGCCTGCGATGGGATCAGCGGAAACATGCAAAAGGTCACCGCCCTTCGGAACCGTTTGATCGACGGGCTAAGTCAGATTCCCTATGGTGAATTGAATGGAGACCCGAAGCAGCGCCTCCCGGGAAACGTTAATTTCTGCTTTGAAGGGATCGAAGGAGAGGCGCTTCTTCTGCTGCTGGATGACAAAGGGATCTGCGCTTCCTCAGGAAGCGCCTGCACGTCCGGTTCGTTGGATCCAAGCCACGTTCTCCTTGCCATCGGACGACCGCACGAAGTAGCCCATGGCTCACTGCGCTTGACGATTGACGAGCATACCACCTCCGAAGAGATTGAGACGATTATTCAGGCTGTTAAGGAAACCGTTGAAACGCTTCGTGGAATGTCTCCCTTCTGGCGGGATCTGATGACCGGCAAAAGAAAGCATGTCTTTAAAGCATGACTCGTCGATGGAACATGCCAAATTGAACTGAAATCAAAGGAGGAACGAATATGGCACTGTACAGCGAAAAGGTGATGGATCATTTCCGGCACCCGAGAAACGTCGGCATTCTTGAAGATGCAAACGGGATCGGAGAGGCAGGAAATCCGGTCTGCGGAGACATCATGAAAATCTACCTGAAAATAGAAAAGGACGTCGTGGAAGATGTCCGCTTTGAAACCTTCGGCTGCGGAAGCGCGATCGCATCAAGCTCCATGGCAACGGAACTCATCAAGGGAAAGCCCCTGAGTGAAGCTTTGAACCTTACCAACAAAGCCGTTACGGAAGCGCTTGACGGACTGCCCGCCTATAAGCTCCATTGTTCGGTCCTGGCAGAAGAAGCCATTAAAGCAGCCATCAAAGATTATTTCGACAGGAGCGGGATCCCTTATGATCCATCCCTCTTCAAAGAGCCTTTGCATTGTGCCCATGAAACGGAGAAGGAAAGCACGGAAGGATAATATGCGGCCCTTCTTTCCCGTTGAAAGGTCCCCTTTTACTGTGTTATAATGGCCTCCGGACAGGGGTGAACAAACGATGCTGGTATCCACCAGAGGACGCTACGCGCTTCGGGTCATGATTGACCTGGCTGAAAACGGGACAAATGGTTATCTTCCCATGAAGGAAGTCGCCAAACGGCAGAACATCTCGCTGAAATACATGGAACGTATTCTTCCCCTTCTGGTTTCCCGGCATCTTGTGGAAGGCATCCAGGGAAAAGGCGGCGGATATCGCCTGACCCGGCCTCCACAGGAATATACGGTCGGGGAAATACTGCGTCTTACGGAAGGGGATCTGGCGCCTGTGGCATGCTTGGACTGCTCTGGCACTCCCTGTGACCGGGCCGCTGATTGCCGTACGCTGCCTTTGTGGCAGGAGCTAAACAGCCGGATCAACGGATATCTGGACCAGGTAACCCTTGCGGATCTCATGAAATAGCCACAGCACCGGCAGGCATTCGATACGCCTGCCGGTGCTGTGTTTCTGAGAAACAGATTTCCTCTATGGCGGATTCGTTTCATACGAGCCCAAGCCTTGTCATTTCTTTCGCAAAATCCGACAGATAGGATTCTTCCTCTCGTCTCAGGGTCTCCCTTTGCATCTGCAGCGTCTTCTCGTCAAGAACCGACGCCGAAAGCCATTTCAGGTGCGTCAGCGCGGCGGGGGTCCGGATCGCTGTCTGAACGTAAAGCGGTCCCACCTGAAGCAGCGAAAGGACCTGTTCCTTCTTAAGCAATTGCGCAGAAGTGATCCCCAGGACATTAAAGAGGGTATCGTTGGCAACGGGTCCCATTACAATATCGACCCCCATCAGGCGGTCTGTTTTCCCGGTCCGGTTTCCGAAAAGGTATTCCGCCCATTCCTGATCCCTGGAAAAGCGGTAGCAATCCAGGCCTTCAGTCTCAAGCTGATAGGCATTGACATAAACCGTTTCCCCTTTTCGAAACTGTGCCCAGCGGTGGGCAAAGGCCAGGTCAGGAGTGGTATAAAAGCCCTGGCCCAAATCCGCGTTCTTTCTTCCGCGATCAATATCCGGAGTCTGGATGATCTGGTACCCGGTATGATAGAGTAGCATCCGGCTCATCGTATTTCTCCACAGATGAAGAAGACCCGTTCAAGTTAAATCAGGGAAAGGGACGGGATTGCATTCAGTTCCATATCCGCAAGTTCGCCGTTCATCAGCCTGAAATACGCAGCAGAACCGATCATCGCCGCATTGTCCCCGCACAAATCAAGTCTTGGCAGGTTCAGCATAATCCCTTTCGCTTCACACAGGGACTTCATCTCCCTTCTCAAAAGGGAATTGGCGGAAACGCCCCCGGCCAGCGCGATCCTTTCGACGCCAAGATCAGAAGCCGCTTTCATGCACTTGTCCGTCAGCATCCGGACGACAGCCGCCCTGAAGGACGCCGCGCAGTCCGCCTTGTTCAAAGAAAGGCCTTTTTGCCTTTGGTTGTGGACAGCGTTGATAAAAGCTGTCTTCAGCCCGGAAAAGCTGTAATCATATTTCCCCTCTGTCCGGGGGATGGGCAGTTTCAGCGCTTGCGGATTCCCCTCCTCCGCCAGCTGATCCAAACGGGGGCCGCCGGGATAAGGAAGGTCCAGAACCCGGGCCGCCTTGTCAAAGGCCTCCCCTGCCGCGTCGTCCTGGGTACACCCAATCAGCTGATAACGTCCATAATCTGCAACCATCAGCAGATGGCTGTGTCCTCCGCTGACCACAAGGCACAGAAAGGGCGGCACAAGCTTGGGGTCCGTCAGGTAATTGGCGCAGATATGACCTTCGATATGGTTAACGGGTACAAGCGGTTTATGCGCTGCGAAAGCCAGTGCTTTTGCGCATGTGACGCCTGTCAGCAAGGATCCGACCAGCCCTGGTCCATAGGTAACACCGATCGCATCCACATCGGAAAGCGCGATCCCGGCGTCCTTGAGCGCTTTTTCCACCATGAGATCCATTTTCTGAACATGGGATCTGGAGGCGATCTCAGGGACAACGCCGCCAAAAAGCGCATGAAGATCCACCTGCGAATACACGCTGGAGGATAAAATGCGGCGTCCGTTCTCCACGACCGCTGCGGCAGATTCATCACAGCTTGACTCAATCGACAGGATGCGAACCGCTGCTTTTTCTTTCAGCGCCGCTGCTTTTTCTTTGGCAATCATTGAATATCGCATCATCCAACTCCAATGGACAAATTCCTTCTTCCCTTATGGTGTATTCCGTTTGCTCCTGCGATTCAGGACCGGAAGGAAGATCATAAGCAAAATCACAGGGAGCAGGGATAGAAGAATGTCCTTTGCATAATCCACAAAAAAGGAACCGGCCATCAATTGGATCAGGAGGTCCTGCTCGGTGTCCAGCAGCCATCCGCCCCCCGGAAAAAAGAAAAGGTGAAAATGGATAAACAGGCTGTCCCAATCCAAAATGGCCCAGAACAGGAATACGGAAAGAATGAAAAGAGTGATCAGGGACGCGGCGGAAAACGCGTCCGACCATCCTGGGAACATGGCTCTTAGCTTGTCCGTTCCCCGGACATGGGCATATGCCAATGTCACGGCTGCCAGAATCAAAACAAGGCCCAGGAATCCCCACCTGAATGCGTTCATGCCGCAAAGCAGCACAGCACAATCCTTCAGGTGAAGATTCTCCTTCGTCTTGAACAGGAGCTGACCGTCCTTCTCGGGCAATGCCTCCTCATTTCCGCTGAACAGATAGCGGATCAGCTGACGGGAGATCTCCGGAAACTGGGCGGCGGTGATCTCATCATGATTCCGGATCTGCGCGTGGGTCTTGATCATCTCCGTCATCCGTTCCGTGTTGATCCTGGTCAGGATCACGGAGTCCATCACTCCCCAGAGGAGCACCAGACAGACCAGAATCCGCAGTCCCTTTGAAGCCCACTGTCTCATGCCTTTAAAGTGCCCGGCCTCCAAAGGAAGCCGGGCAACATCCCTTTACTGCATTTTAAGGTAGGATGTGATAAACCCATCCAGATTCCCATCCATGACGTCATCGATATTGCCGCTTTCATAGCCGGTACGATGGTCCTTGACCATCGTATAGGGCTGAAAGACATAGGAGCGGATCTGGCTGCCCCACTCGATCTTTTTCATCTCGCCTTTTATGTCGGCCATCTGCTGTTCCCTTTCCCGCTCCCGCAATTCAAGGAGCTTGGCGCGCAGCATTTTCAGACACATTTCCCGGTTCTGAACCTGGCTGCGCTCATTCTGGCAAGAAACAACAATGCCGGTGGGCATATGGGTCATGCGGACAGCGGAGTCCGTTTTATTGATGTGCTGACCGCCCGCGCCGGTCGAACGATACGTATCCACCCGGACCTCTTCCATATTGATCTCAATATCCCCATCTTCGTCCAGCATGGGGGCCACATCCAGCGAGGCAAAAGAAGTATGCCTCCTCGCATTGGAATCAAAGGGAGAGATCCGAACCAGACGATGCACCCCTTTTTCGCCGCGCAGATACCCGTAAACATTTTCACCGGAAACCTGGAAGGTGGCCGATTTGATCCCCGCCTCGTCCCCGTCCAGAAGATCAAGAAGCTCGACCTTAAATCCTTTCCGCTCACAATAACGGGTGTACATGCGGTACAGCATCTGCGTCCAGTCCTGGGCTTCGGTTCCGCCGGCGCCGGCATGCAGGGACAGGATCGCATCGCAATGGTCATAATCACCGCGCATGAGCGTTTCAAGCTCCAGCCCGCCCAGATCCTTCTCAAGAGCGTCCAGTTCGCTGCCCGCTTCCGCGATCAAATCCTCGTCATTTTCTTCTCCTGCAAGCTCCATCATGGCTTCTACATCGTCGCAGCTGCCTTTCAGCCTGTCCAGGTGTTTCAGCCTTTCCTCAAGGTAGGCGATCCTGCGGTTTACATGGGTAGACCGTTCAAGGTCATCCCAGAAGCCCTCCGCATTCAATTCCTCCCGAAGCTCCGCCAGTTCCTCCTGCATGTGGTCCACATGCAGGCCTTCCCGCACTTCCTCGAGTTTTTCCCGCGCGGAATGAAGTCTCTGCGCATATTGTTCAAGTTCAACGATCATACCGGGATCAACGTCCTTTCTTTGCAAGCATCCCTGTCGGATAAAAGGAGGCAGCCTGATGGCTTATGCCTGTTTTCAGTCTTTCGTCAAACGTCCGCATCCCGTCCGCAGCAGTTCTTGTATTTTTTGCCGCTTCCGCAGGGGCATGGGCTGTTTCTGCCGATCTTTTCCCCCGACTTGTACGGGATGGGCTTCGCGGCAGCAGGCGCAGCACCTTGAGGAGCGGGCTTCGTGGACCGCGGGGCAGCGGGACGGACCGGAGCGCTGTTGTCACCGGTTACCTTTGCGGCGGCTTTTCGTTCCTGGGCATGATCGATCCGGGACATGCAAATTCTTCTGAGCGTATCTTCCTGGATCAGATGGACCATTTCATCAAACATATCCAGGCTTTCGAGCTTGTATTCGTTTACAGGATCTTTCTGGCCGTAAGCCCGCAGACCAATGCCATCGCGCAGCTGGTCCATTGCATCGATATGATCCATCCAGCGGATATCGACCGAACGAAGGAGGATCGCCCTTTCAAGTTCGCGCATATCAATGCCGAGCTCAGAAATCTGGGCTTCCCTGTTCTCATAGAACCGCTCAAATTCCCTGATGAGGAAATCCGTCATATCCTGCTGTTTAGGGAAGGAGGTGATCGTCCCACGATTGGCTTCAATCGTCCCGGAGGCCAGACAAAGCCTTTCAAGATAATCGGCGATCCCATCAAGATCCCATTGAGCCGCGTTTTCCCCTGTACAGTACCTGCTGACGGCTTCCTTGATCAGCGTTTTGCCCATATCGGTAATGACGCTGCGCATGTTTTCGCCCCGCAGGACCTGCAGCCGCTGTCCGTAAATGACGGTTCGCTGCTGGTTCATTACATCGTCATACTGCAGAACGTGCTTGCGGATGCCATAATTGCGCCCCTCGACTTTTTTCTGGGCATTCTCGATCTGTTTGGTCAGCATGCCGGCTTCCAGAGGGCTTTCATCGTCCATCCCCAGCCTGCCAATGAGGCCCTCGATCCGCTCACCGCCAAAGAGACGCATCAAATCATCCTCAAGGGCGATAAAGAACTGGGAAGATCCCGGGTCGCCCTGGCGACCAGCGCGGCCGCGGAGCTGGTTGTCAATACGACGGCTTTCATGCCGTTCAGTACCGATAATATGAAGGCCTCCCACCTGGACGACCTTGTCATGCTCCGCGTCCGTGGTCACCTTGTATTTGGCTTTCAGCTCTCTGAAATGCTCCCTGACCTTCAGGATCTCTTCATCGACATTTTCGTTAAAGCCTGTTGCCGCCTCAATGATCTCGTCCGGAACCTCTTCCTGCCTCAAATCACGGCGAGCCATGAAGTCGGGATTGCCGCCCAACAGGATATCCGTACCACGGCCGGCCATATTGGTTGCAATGGTTACGGCGCCAAAGTGTCCTGCCTGCGCTACGATGGACGCTTCTCTTGCGTGATGCTTCGCGTTCAGGACTTCATGCGGAATGCCGCGCATATCCAGCATGTGACTCAACAGTTCACTGACCTCTACCGAAACCGTACCCACCAAAACCGGCTGGCCGGTGGCATGACGCGAAATGATCTCCTCCACGACCGCTTTGTATTTTCCCTTTTTGGTCCGATAGATCATGTCGTTCATGTCCTTGCGGATCATGGGCTTGTTGGTGGGGATCTGTACCACGTCCAGGCTGTAAATCCCCTGGAATTCCTCTTCCTCGGTTTTCGCGGTACCGGTCATGCCGGAAAGCTTTTTGTACATCCGGAAATAGTTCTGGAAGGTGATCGTCGCCAGCGTTTTGCTTTCCCGCTGGACTTTGACGTGTTCCTTCGCTTCAATGGCCTGATGTAAGCCATCGGAGAAACGGCGTCCAATCATTAACCGGCCAGTGAACTCGTCAACGATCATGACCTCATTGTTCTGCACCACATAATCCACGTCTCGTTTCATCAGGACATTCGCCTTCAGGGCTTGGATCAGATAGTGGTTCAGATCATTGTTTTCGGGATCCGAAAGGTTTTCAATGCCAAACGCACGTTCGGCTTTCCGGGTCCCTTCTTCGGTGAAAACGGCGGCCTTTTCCTTCTCATCCAGGGTATAATCCTCGTCCTTTTTGAGGCGAACCACGAAATTGTTCGCTTTATCATACATATCCGTGGATTTTTCACCCTGTCCGGAGATGATCAGCGGTGTCCGGGCCTCGTCGATCAGAATGGAGTCCACTTCGTCAACGATCGCGAACGCATGACCGCGCTGCACCATGTTCTTTTCATACAGCACCATGTTGTCCCGAAGGTAATCAAACCCCATTTCATTGTTGGTGCCATAGGTGATATCACAGTTGTAAGCCTGTTTCCGCTGCTCACTGGTCAGGTCATGGACAATGATCCCGACCGACAGGCCAAGGAAACGGTAAAGCTTTCCCATTTCCTCTCCCTGGAAAGAGGCCAGGTAATCGTTGACCGTAACAATGTGCACTCCTTCCCCGGCAATTGCATTCAGATACGCGGGAAGGGTCGCGGTCAAGGTCTTGCCTTCACCGGTTTTCATTTCGGCAATACGGCCCTGATGCAGGACAATTCCGCCGATCAGCTGGACCCGGAAGGGGTACATCCCGAGGGTCCGTCTTGAGGCTTCACGGACGGTTGCAAACGCTTCCACCAAAAGGTCGTCCAGCGTCTCCCCTTTCCTGTACCGCGCGCGGAATTCTTCGGTCTTTGCGGTCAGTTCAGCATCCGAAAGCGCGGCATACCGGTCGCTGAGCGCCTCAATGGCATCCGCCTTTTTATTCAGCGGTTTCAGCTGTGCTTCGTTCCCAAGGCCAAGGATTTTCTTTACTACACCAAACATTTGTCAGCCGGACCCGTAATTCAGGTCTCTTCCTTTCAGATTGATCTGCATCCATTCCGAAAAGGGAGGCGGTATGCGCACGTTTGACGCATAACGAACCCCCTTTAAGGAAACGCGTATGGACCGTATGATTGGGTCCGTTCTTATTTCTTTTTATGGGTTTTACTGTGTTCCTTGTTTCCGTTGCCGTCGTTGGAATACTCGGTATAATGATCGTAATAGGATTTGTAATAGTAGTTTTTGTTGATATAGCTGTCCATCTTGACTTCATTCAGGATCGCGCCGAGAATGGGGCAGCCGGTCTGCATGATCTGATGCTGGACCTCAATCAATTCCCTCCTGCGGACCTTGTTGTAGTTTACTACGATGACCACGCCGTCGCAGGATTTGGCGATCTCCGCGGCGTCAATGATGGTCCCCACAGGCGCAGAGTCTACAAGAACGTAGTCAAAATGCTCGGCAAGGTGATTGAGAAGGGCATTGAAGCGTTCGCTGGTCAAAAGCGGGAGGGAATTGGAAACGTTCCGTCCGGCAGGAACGATCGCGCCGCCGGGGAGATTCGTCGGATAAATGACGTCCGGTTCATTTGCATAACCGGCCAGCATATGGGTCAGACCTACGGTATGCTCCGGATCCGTGAACTGCATGCCAAAGGTGCTGACCATTACACTTCTGCGAATATCCGCGTCAACAAGGCAGACCTTTTTCCCCAGGGCGCAAAGCGTCATAAAGGTGGACATGATCGCAAAGGATTTACCTTCGGACGCATGACTTGAGGTAAACATGACTTTCTTGACGTTGGAACCGGAAAAAGAAAGGTTGGTGCAGAAGGTGTTGATCGCTTCATTGCAGCCATAGCTGAGCTGCGGCAGTTTGAAAACGTTGATGCCGTATTCGATAGGCGGAAAAGACACCTTTGTAGACCGTCTGTCTTTTTCCGGCTCATTTTCCGGCACGACCGCCATCACGTTCATGCCGGTATACTTCTGAACATCCGCACTGGTTTTGTATTTGTCGTCCCTCAAATAGAGAAAGACTGTAATGGCTACGCCAATGGCGAGTCCGATCAGAATACCAAGGGCCATGTTGCGCATTTTCTTAGGGCTGACCGGATTTCCGGGAACCAGAGCGGAGGACATGAGATGGGGCTGTTCCATGGCCATGGTGTCTGCGATATACTTGCTGACCACGGCGGCATACTCATTGGCTACTTTTGCAGCCATGGCAGCAGACGGGCAGGTGAAGGTGATGTCCAGCATACGTGTATTGCTGGTATTGGATACTTTCAGCATGCTCTGCATCTGACTGTACGTATAGGGAAGATCCAGATTGCTGATGACCTGTTCATGCACCTCCCACATGTTGAATACCTTGATATAATCATTGGTCAGCTGGGTGCCGATCTGAAGATCGCTCAGGTTGATGGCCGAATCATCCCTTGAAAGGACATAAATTGTGGACGTCGCCTCATACAGGGGAGTCGCAAATCTGAAGGTATAGACTCCCATCAGCACCGTGCACAACAACACACAGGAAGCGATGATTTTCCAATGCGCGAGCATACTGAAAAACAGGGCCTCAAGATCAATGGCATCCGCATCCGCTTCAATAGAAGCATTCTGACCCTGAACAGCGGGCAGGTCGTTTCTTTGAATAAGCTGTTCATTCTGGTTTGAAGGCATTTGTTTCACCGTTCCTGTTCTTTAATCTTTCCCGCAGGGGCGCGCCAGCATTCTATTGATTAAACCCGATCGTAAAAGACGTTCAGGATGATATCCTGCAGTTTTTCCTCATCGACCAGATATTGAATATATCCGTCCTCACCCAGAATATGCTCGCCGGGCACCGTTATGTTTTCAATGGCATAATCCCGGGCACCCCAGACCAGGTTCACCAAACGTCCTTTTTTCAGGTTGGATACAAGATAGTCCTGAAGTTCATCATAAAGCGTGATCACATAGTTCTTGTCAGCCCGGAGCATGGGGGTCATTTTGTCCGACAGCTTCTGGATATAATCCTGCTGGCGAATCATCCTGTAGGCGTTGGTGCCGTCATTGATGTAATACCGGGAACGGGTATAATAGACAGCCTGCTTCCCTCGCAGGGTCAGTGTCACTCCCGGAACCATAGCGGGATCATAGGCGGAAAAATCGTCCTGCAAAGTTACCTCGATTCCGCCTACAAAATCATTGAGTATAGCGATCCCATCCATGTTCATTGCAATGTAATAGTCGATTTCCGTCCCCTGAAACAGTCTTGAGACCGCTTTGCATTGCATTTCAGCGCTCAGTTCCTTGCCGTCCCCGAAGGCGTGCGCAAGGCATAGCTGAAGGACACGGGTTCCACGCTCTTTTCCAAGAAAAGAAAGGACTGTAACCTCCGCCATGCTGTCCCGGTCTATGGAGATCTGGGTCGTCTTCTTTTCGCTCTCGTCAATCACCACAAGCCGCAAAAAATCCGCCTGTCCACCATTCTGATACCCTGCTGATTCGAAGGTGGAAGCCTTGTCGATCCCCATCAGAAGCAGCGTGGTCAAGCCATGCTTTTCCTTGTAATCTTGGTCACCCACATGAATGGTTTTTACATCCGCAGTGCCGTAGGGACCGGTATAAGTGCCCCTGCTCTCCGGCTGCCTATCACTTGCGTCCAGCCAGGATGCGAAAAAGTAAAAACCAGCCACAAAAACAGCAAAAACCACCAGCAGTGCAATGGGATGCCTGCCAACCCGCTGAAGCAAATCAGAGATTTTCCTTCTCAATCTGAAAGCCACACCTTCTTTACAGCAAAGCCAAAACAGCAGAAATAAACATAAGGAAACAAAATAATAGTAACATCAAATAGAATGGAAGTCAATATTCGTATCAGCGCGTTTCTGCCTGAATTCGGAGGTTGCCAAGGGCGGTTGCCTCAATCGGCAGGGCGATCACTGTTTTTCCCGTAGCCCGGGCTGTCAGGTCATTGAGAAAAGCGTTTTTCGCTCCTCCGCCGACAATATAAAGGCAGTCATAATGGGTATGCGTGTTGTTTTCAAGCTCCGCAAGCGCTTTCTGATAACAGGCCGCAAGTGAAAGATACGCGCATCTGAAGTAACCGGCAGGTGCGGAGGGTTTATGTTTGAGCAAGGCGTCAAACGCGTTTTTCATGCTTTCTGGGGCCATCAAAGAAGCATGCTCCGCATCAATCACTTCGTTAAAAGGATCCTCTTCTGCCTCGGCTACGATCTCGCCGAATGGCTTCCCAGGACAAAGTTCCTCCCGGAGCCGGTTGACCAGCCACATTCCCATGATGTTCTTCTGGTAACGGTTATAGCCAACTCCGCCCTCGTTGGACCAATTGCATTTCAGACTCTCCCCGTCCGTTAAGGGCGCGTCTGTCTTGACCCCGAGAAGGCTCCATGTACCCGAGGAAATATAGGGAGCATTCTGCTCCATGGGGATCCCTTCCACGGCGCTTCCCGTATCATGGGTAGCGCAGAGCATGACCCGGATCCCTTTATACGTTCCCAAAGGAGTTCCAGGCTGCATGAGCTTTGGAAACAGCCTGGCAGGCAGTCCCAGCCTTTGGATCAATTCCTCATCGTATTCCTTTGTTTGGGCATTGACCAGTCCGCCTGTGGTCGCGTTCGTGTATTCATGGGCCTTAACGCCGCACAGTCTGAACATCAGATAGCAGGGGATCATCAGAAAATCCGTCGCCTCATCCAATCGTCCCGCCGCTTTGTCTGCGTAAAGCTGATATACGGTATTGAACGGCTGGAACTGAATGCCTGTATGCGAATACAGTGTGTCAAAAGGCACCTCGCGGTGAACAAGCGGGATCACGTCCTGCGTCCTGCTGTCTCTGTACGCATAGCATGGACCGATCACCTTCTCCCCGTTCAGAAGCACATAATCCACGCCCCAGGTATCAATGGAAAGGGATTCGATGGTTCCAAATTCATCCAGTGCCTTGTCGATTCCATCCCTCACCGATTGCTCAAGCGCCTGAATATCCCAGACGAGGTGTCCGCCCGATTCCTGAACTCCATTGGGAAAACGGTAAACCTCCCGGGTCATCAACTGTCCGTTTTCAAGCCAGCCGACAATGTGACGTCCGGAAGAAGCGCCGATATCCACCGCAAGAAAATAGTTCATTTTTCCCTCCAATGAATCAATGATCAGCCACAAACCAAATGAATCTTCCATCGACAGTTTCACACCGATTTTATCAGACAGGACCGCAAAATACAAGACCGTGCCCTCTTCCTTTTCAATTTTGCTTTTTTGCTGTATTTCCTGCTTTGGAGAAGGGGAAGGCCGGTCTGTTCCACGGTCCTTTATGATATCATCCTCCATTCCATCAATTCTGCCTCGGGAAAGGAAAGGGGTTCACAGATGTGTGGGATCTACGGGGAGCCACCAGGCAGCGTCCATTCTTCTGGATGGCCTCAAGCGGCTGGAATACAGGGGATATGGTTACGCGGGCGTCGCCGTTCTGAACGGGAGCGCCCCTGCAGAAGTCGTCAAAGCAGACGGAAAACTGATCCAGCCGAAAAAAACGATCACGGGCAGGCTGTGCAGGGGCTTTGCGGTATCGGCCATACAAGACCCCTGCGTCGCCAATGCCCATCCGCACACCAGCGGAAATGTCCCTTTTATTGCTTCTGACGGCACTGATCCCAATGTGATTGGGGTGCATAACGGCATCATCGAGAATTTCATTGAACGCAAGGAAAAACTGCTCCGGCACGGATACGCTTTTTTCAGCAGCACCGACACGTTAGTCCTGGTCAAATTGATCGATTACGATTACCGGAAGAACAAAATGGGCCCCATCGACGCGATCGTGAAAACCATGGTACGCGTTCGGGGGTCCTATGCTTTCGTCGTCCTTTTCAAGGAGTATCCCAACGAGATCCATGCCGCCAGCAAGGACAGTCCCCCTGATGATCGGCTGCACGCAAAACCAAAGCTATATCGCCTCTGCCGCTCCGGCAATTCTGGATCATACTCGTTCCGTCTATTATATGGACAACCTTGAAATGGGACGCGTTCTTCCGGGAAAGGTCCATTTTTACGACCTGAACGGCGACGAACGCGTCAAAGAACCGATCGAAATCACCTTTACGCCGAAAGAGGCGGAAAAGGGTGGTTTTGAGCACTTCATGATGAAAGAGATCCACGAACAGCCAAAGGTGCTCACCGACACCCTTCACGCATTTCTTGGGGAAAACAGGATCGAATTCAGCCTGACTGAATAAGAAATGAGCAGTTTCTCTCAGTTCTGTATCGCAGCCTGCGGCTCTGCATATCATGTCGGAGTCGTCAGCCAATACGTGCTGGAGGATCTGGCTGGCATCCCCGTCCGGGTCGAATTGTCCAGTGAATTCAGATACCGGAGAATGCCGATGGATAGCAGCACCCTGGTCCTTGTGATCTCCCAGTCCGGAGGAGACGGCCGACAGCCTTGCAGCCCTGCGGGAAGCGTCCAGCCGCGGCCTGAAGACCCTTGCCGTGGTCAACGTGGTCGGTTCCTCCATCTCCCGCGAAGCGGATCATGTCTTTATACCAAGGCCGGGCCGGAGATCGCCGTCGCGGCCATCAAAGCTTACAGTGCGCAGCAGATGGCCATGTACCTGTTTGCCATTCGTCTTGGGCAGATGCGCGGCACGCTGTCCGACCCGGCGCCTTATCTCAGCAAGCCGGAAGCGCTGCTAAAAAAGTCGAGCGACTGCTTGAGGAAAAGAAACGGCTGCAATGGTTCTCCTCCAAGCTCATTAATACCAGGGACCTATTTTATATCGGACGAGGGCTGGATTATGCCCTGTGCCTTGAGGGGAGTCTGAAACTGAAGGAAATCAGCTATATCCACTCCGAAGCCTATGCGGCAGGCGAACAGAAGCATGGCACCATCAGTCTTGTGGAGAATGTCACGCTGGTCATTTTCAGTCTGACCCAGTCGGCCCTGTATGAAATAACCGTCAGCAACATGATCGAGTCAAAAGCCTGGGCGCCTGCCTGGTGGCCATCGCGTCCTATGGCAATTACAACATCGCGGACCAGGCTGATTTTGTGTTCTGCGTTCCCGGGACAGACCCGCATTTTGCCGAAAGTCTGGCCGTGCTCCCAATGCAGCTTCTCGCCTATTATACCGCCGTTGCCGGGGCGAGGATGTGGACAAGCCAAGAAACCTTGCAAAAAGCGTCACCGTGGAATGAATAGGAAAATAGGGTAGAGGGAGGGCGTTAGCCCTCGCCCCTCCCATTGCACCGTACGT
>CAMJUL010000006.1 GCA_946408995.1 uncultured Clostridia bacterium
AGCGTGTAGTGGACTTTCACCACCAAGCTATTGCCCATGGCGGGCGTACTGCAAACGCTGCCGCGGATCGCAGGATCCGCGGCAGCACCGCTTTCATTTTTTGCGAGGGGTTACTTCTTCATCAGCTTTTCGGCTTCCTCGGCCATGTGCGCCGCGGTGATGCCGAATTCCTCAAACAGCTTGGCCGCGGGGGCGCTGTCCCCGTAATGGTCCAGGCCGATCACCGTGCCGTCCAGGCCCACATACCTGTACCAGGGCATGGTGGAGCCGGCTTCCATGGCCACCCGCCGGCGCACCTCGCAGGGGATGACGCTCTGGCGGTATTCCTCGCTCTGGGCATTGAACAGCTCCATGCAGGGCATGGAGACGACCCGGGCGTCGATGCCCTTTTCCCACAGAAGGTCCCGGGCCTCCACGGCGCATTCCACCTCGCTGCCGGAGGCCAGCAAAAGCACGTCGGGGCATTCCCCGCGCTCCTTCTTAAGGATGTAGCCGCCCTTCATGGCCCGGCCGTCGCTCTCCTCATAGGTGGGCAGGTTCTGCCTTGTCAGCACCAGGGCGGTGGGCTTGCCGCTGGTCAGCGCGGTCAGCCAGCCGGCGCAGGTCTCGTGCCCGTCCGCGGGACGGAAGGTCAGGAAGTCCGGCATGGACCTGAGGGCCGTCAGGTGCTCGATGGGCTCATGGGTGGCCCCATCCTCGCCCACGCCGATGGAATCGTGGGTCAGCACATAGGTGACGGGCAGGCCCATGATGGCCGCCAGACGCATGGCATGCTTCATATAGTCGATGAAGACGAAGAAGGTGCCGCAGTACACCCGCAGGCCGCCGTGGAGGGCCATGCCGTTGCAGATGGCCGCCATGGCGTGCTCCCGGATGCCGAAATGGAAATTGCGGCCCAGGCGGTTTTCGGGGCCGTAGTCCCCGCCGCCCTTGATGTTGGTCTTGTTGGAGGGGGCCAGGTCGGCGCTGCCGCCCACCAGGTTGGGGATGAGCTTCGCCAGGCGGTTGATCATCTCCCCGCCCGTGGCGCGAGTGGCCGCTTTGCCCTCGAATTTCCACAGGTCGTCATTGAGCAGGACGCTTTCGTCCAGCTCGGCGCTGTGCCAGCGGTCCCATTCCTCCGCCAGGTCCGGATATTCCTTCCGGTAGGCCTCAAACATCGCCTCCCAGGCTTTGCGGGCCTTTTCGCCCCGGTCCATCTTCTCCTTCACGAAGGCGTAGACGTCCTCGTCCACATGGAACAGTTCCGGGCTCATGCCCAGCGCCTCGTGGGTCTTGAGAAGGTTCTCCTCCCCCAGGGGCTCGCCGTGGGCGCTGGCGGTGCCCTGCTTGGCCTCGCACCCGAAGCCGATGGTGGTGGGGCAGATGATCAGGTTGGGGCGGTCGCTGTCCTGCGTGTCCTGCAGGGCCTTGAGCACCTGGCGCCAATCGTTGCCGTCCTCCAGGCGCACTACGTTCCAGCCGTAGGCCTCAAAGCGCTTGCCCACGTCCTCGGTGAAGGCGATGTCCGTATTCCCTTCGATGGAAATGCCGTTGTCGTCATACAAAAGCGTCAGCTTGCCCAGTTTCAGCGTACCGGCCAGGGAGCAGGCCTCGGAGGCGATGCCCTCCTGCATGCAGCCGTCGCCGCAGACGGCATAGGTCCTGTGATCGGCCACCGGGAAGCCGGGCCGGTCGAACTTGGCGGCCAGAATGGTCTCGGCGATGGCCATGCCCACCGCGTTGGCAACGCCCTGCCCCAGCGGGCCGGTGGTGGTCTCCACCCCGGGGGTCCGTCCGTATTCCGGATGGCCCGGGGTCCGGCTGCCCCACTGACGGAAGGACTTCATGTCCTCCATGGTCAGGCCGAAGCCGCACAGGTGCAAAAGGGTGTAGTTCAGGGCGCTGGCATGGCCGGAGGACAGCACAAAACGGTCCCTGGCCGGCCATTTGGGATCGGAAGGAGCCACGTTCATCGTCTCCATCCACAGGGCGTAGCTGAGGGGCGCCATGCCCATGGGGGCGCCGGGATGGCCGCTCTTGGCCTTCTGTACGGTGTCCGCGCTCAGGACGCGGATGGTGTTGATCACCTTGGTCTGCATTTCCATGTTACCGTTTCTCCTCTTTCTCAATGTAGCGTTCCAGGTTCGTGACGTCCAGGTTCTCGTTGCCCTTGAGGATTTCCAGAAGCGCCTTGGCCATTTTCAGGTTGCCGCCCCTGACGTCGCTCTCCATGTTCAGGGGGAGGACCGGATCATGGACCGACAGGCGCAGAAGGAACCAGGCGCTTTCAATCTCCCCGTCCAGGTCGAAGGTGATGCGGACCCCTTCCCGGTTGTCCGGAGCAATGTTCCATCCGGGCGTGCCAAAGGCCTTGTCCATAACGGCCTCGATGGCTTCCTTGCCGGCGGTCCTGAAATCCGCCGCCCGGATGGTCAGGCGGACCTCGGCGCTTTCCATGGGCTCCTTCAGGTCGGCGATCAGGTCAAACAGATCCCCGCCCTGCTGCTTGAGGCGCATGGCCTCGCCGATCAGCAGCGTCACAAGGTACATGCCGTCGTCCAGGAAATGGTTTTCCCGAAGGGCGGCGTGGCCGCTGGTCTCCATCGCCAGGGGGCAGTCCACCCCCGCCTCGTTCAGGCGGCGCGCCTCCTCGATGACGTTGTGGTAGCCCCGCTTGTAGCGGTACTGCACGCCGCCCCACTCTCCAATGAATTTCTTGAGGCCGGAGGAGGTCACCGAGTCGGTCACCACCGTGATGCCGGGCGTGCGGTTGAGCAGCATCGCGCTGACCAGGGCGATCAGCCGGTTGCGGTTGATCTCCTTGCCGGTATGGTCCACGATGGCTGCCCGGTCACAGTCGGTGTCAAAGATCACGCCCATGTCCGCCCCGCTCTGCCTGACGGCCTCGCTGATGGAGGCCATGGCCGCCGGGTCCTCCGGGTTGGGGATGTGGTTGGGGAACCGTCCGTCCGGGTCCAGGTATCTGGAACCCTCCACCCAGGCGCCCAGTTTCTCCAGGAAAGAGGCGTAAAAGCCGCCCGCGCCGTTCCCGGCATCCACCGCCACGTGCAGACCCAGAAGGGGCTTTGGCACATCGGTGTCCAGGCACTTGAGGATCCGCTGCCTGAGCAGCTCCTGGTAGGCGGGCAGGTAATCGGCCGTCTCCAGGGTGCCGCCGGCCATGCCCAGGTCGTCGTCGCCCTCGGCCAGGCGGAGGATCTCCTCCAGGGTCTCAAGGCCGATGCCTCCGTCCGGCAGGAAAAACTTGAAACCGTTCCGCTCCGGCGGGAGGTGGCTGGCCGTGACCATGACGGACCCGTCCCCGCCCCAGCCCTCGTCGATCAGGACCATGTACATGGCGGGCGTGGTGCACAGCCCCACGTATACGACCTCCGCCCCGGCGGATCTCATGCCCTCGGCGCAGGCCTGGGACAGGGCTTCGCCGGTCAGGCGGGAGTCCCGGCCGATGTAGATCTTGGGCCGGGAGCCGTTTTTCCTGTACAGCCAGGCCGCGAAGGCCGCCCCCAGCCTGCCCGCCAGCGCGTCGTTCAGCACGGCGCCTTCCCCCAGCGCCTTGCCGCGCACGTCAGAGCCTGAAATCAGCGCGCGCAGATTCATCTTTTTCTCACTCCTAACTTGTTCTGTCAGTCTTCTTTTATGCCGGGCTCCCCGTCTTCCGCCCCGCAGCCCCTCAAAAGGAGGTACAGCGGCAGCAGAAGGGAAAAGTCCCCGGCCACCCGGTCCACGATCCCGGGGGAATAGATCCAGTCCATCTCCGGACCGCGCTTCTCAAAATAGACGGTCTTTTTGACATACAGGTCCCGAAGGTCCTCTGGTACCTCACCGGGGACCTGAAGCTTTTTCCAGGCCGGACCCGCCAGGAAGCACTCCGCCTCGTCCAGGCGAGAAAGCCTGCGCCGCACATCCGCGGGGTGCGCGAGGATCCTGCGGCGAAGCGCGTCCATCAAAGGCCGGTTCTCCCCCCACAGCCCGAGGCCCCAGTTGACCTGCTCCGGAGAGATCTCGAACCAGTAGAAGGGCTGCCCGTCCTTGGAGACCCCGCTCTGGCGGAAGGCTACCCACAGATGGTCCCGGTAAGGGGATTTGTCCCGGCTGAAGCGCGTGTCCCGGTTGATCCGGGAGAGGCATTTGTTCGGCCGCACCTCCAGGTCCGGGATCAGGGGCTGCAGCCGCTGCCCCACCTCCGTGACGAACGCGCAAAAGGGAGCCCTGACCCTTTCCTGGTACCGTTCCCGGTTGGCGTCCATGAACTGCCTGTCGTTATGAAATCGGAGGTCCAGAAAAAACAGGATCATTTCCCTGTCAAAGCCTTGGAACACCTGATCACCTCATCCAGAAAACCTGCTTTCATTATAACCGCTTGTCCCTCTTTTTTCAAGTATCGCCTTGTCCTTCCGCGGAGAAAGGCCCTCCGTTCCGGCCCTGGGCTTTTTCTATTTTTGCCGCTTTTTTGACACATTTTTGTTTATTTCTTCTCTTATGCTGTGTCTGCGGAGAGAAGATGATCCCGTGTAAACTGCCCCCTCGGTTTCCGGATTCTTTTCTCCGTTTTTTTGCGCCCTTTTTTGCGCGAAAGCGGAAAAAAAGCTTAAAAATACATGAAATCTTTCCTTTTTGGGAAGGATTTTTTGATTTGAGTATGCTATGATAGGGACTGAAGGCGGATCCCCTCTCGCGGAGGGCTTCCCCGGAAAGGAGACGCGTATGCCCTATATTCACGCGCAGATGAACATTCCCCTGCCTGAGGAGACCGAACGCCTTTTGACACAGGACCTGGGCAGGGCCGTTCAGTGCCTTGGCAAAAGCGAAAGGTGGCTCATGCTCCGGTTTGAGGACCGGTGCCGTATGGCTTTCAGCGGAAACGCCGACGATCCCGCCTGCTTTGTAGGGGTCTCCCTGTACGGGGAATGCGATCCCGCCGGCGCCGCGGAACTGACCCGGGAGATCACCCGTCTCCTCAGAGAGCGCCTCGCCATATCGCCGGAGCGGGTCTATGTCCGGTATCTTCAGACCGATACCTGGGGCTGGAGCGGAGGGAACTTCTGATGAGGACGGTCCTTGTCACCGGGGGCTCCCGGGGCATCGGGGCCGCCTGCGTGCGCGCCTTCGCCAGGGACGGCTGGGTCTGCGCCTTCTGCGCGCGGCATCCGGGACCGGAGCAGGAGGCCGTGGTCCGGGACACCGGCGCCCTGTTCGTCCCCTGCGACGTTGGCGATCCCGCGCAGGTCGAGGCCCTGCGGGACACCCTGCTTTCCAGGTTCCGCCATCTGGACGCCCTGGTGCTCAATGCCGGCATCAGCCTGTCCGGCCTTTGCCAGGACATGTCCGAAGCGGATTTCGACCTGCTCTACCGGGTCCATCTGAAGGGGCCTTTTCTCTGCGCGAAGGCCTTTCTGCCCGCGATGATCTCCCGCAAAAGCGGCAGCATCGTAACGGTCTCCTCCATGTGGGGACAGGTAGGCGGCAGCTGCGAAAGCGCCTACAGTGCCTTCAAGGCCGGCCTCATCGGCTGGACCAAAGCCCTGGCCAAGGAACTGGGCCCCTCCGGCATCCGGGTGAACTGTCTCTCCCCCGGGTTCATCGACACCGATATGAACGCCTGCTTTGGGCCCGAGGTCCTCGAGCAGATGCGGCAGGACACCCCCTTGGGACGTCTTGGGCGGCCGGAGGACTGCGCGGACGCGGCGCTCTTTCTCTGCTCGGAGGCCGCCTCCTTCATCACCGGGCAGCTGCTGAGCGTCAACGGCGGTCTGGTCACCTGAAACCCGGCCAAAAGATTGTTGCGAAAGTTGTTCTTTTCCTACAAAAAATGAAAGTTTCCCGCCCGCCTATTCTATTCCCGTCCTTTTTCGTGTATAATAACCTGGTCACCATCAGCCGCGCGATCCGTGAAAGAGCAAAGGAGTGACTTGAATTGAACAGTTTCCTGACCGAATGGGGCAAAGACTTGAAAAGTATCCCTATCGGCCCATTGGGGGTCATTCCCATGGCCGGCTGCGAGGAAATGGGGCGCAAGGTCAACAGCTGGCTGCTCAAATGGAACAGCCTGCAGGAGATCCAGGACGAGGAATTCTACACCCAGCCGGGCGTCAACCGGGACAGCTTCCTGATCAAGTGCTACTGTCCCCGTTTCGGGACCGGCGAAAGCAAGGGCGTCCTGAAAGAAAGTGTCCGCGGATATGACATTTACATCATCGTGGACGTGACCGCATGGAACAAAACCTACAAAATGTACGGCATGGACGTGCCCATGAGCCCCGACGACCATTTTGCCGACCTGAAGCGGATCATCGGCGCCATCGGCGGCAAGGCCAAACGCATCAACATCATCATGCCCTTCCTGTATGAAAGCCGTCAGCACCGCAAAACCAGCCGGGAGAGCCTGGACTGCGCCATGGCCCTGCAGGAGCTAAAGCAGCTGGGGGTCGCCAACATCATCACCTTTGACGCCCACGACCCCCGGGTGCAGAACGCCATCCCCCTGGGCGGATTCGAGAACGTCATGCCCTCCTACCAGATCATGAAGGCCCTGTGCCGCAGCGTCAAGGACCTGAGATTCGACAAAGACAGCATGATGTTCATCTCCCCGGACGAAGGGGCCATGCAGCGCAACATTTACTACGCCTCCCTTCTGAGCATGGATCTTGGCATGTTTTACAAGCGCCGGGACTATTCCACCATCGTCAACGGCCGGAACCCCATCGTGGCCCACGAGTACCTGGGCGCCGATGTGGAGGGCAAGGACTGCATCGTGGTGGACGACATGATCTCCTCCGGCGAAAGCATCATCGACCTGGCCTACGAGCTGAAAAAGCGCAAGGCCAACCGGATCTTCGCCGCCTGCTCCTTCGCCTTTTTCACCGGCGGGACCCAGGCCTTTGACAAGGCCTACGAGGACGGCGTCATCTCCCGGGTCATTTCCACCAACCTGACCTATCTGCGGCCCGAAGCCGTCAACAGTCCCTGGTTCGTCGAGGCGGACATGTCCAAATACATTTCCTACATCATCGCCACGCTGAACCACGACCGCAGCCTGCACAACCTGCTCACGCCCCAGGACCGCATTCGCAAGCTCATCGACCGCTACCGGGCCGATCAGGCCGCAAACCCGGTCTGACCCTTCCCGCCGTCCTGACACGTCTCCCCGCCGGGAGACGTTTTTCTTTACAAATCCGCCCCTTTCGGGGTATACTGTTTTTTGTATCGTATCTTCAGCAAAGGAGGCTTCCCTTCAATGAGCGTCGGGCCTTACGCACCGGAAAAGATCGAGCCGAAATGGCAGAAATACTGGCTGGAACACGAGGCGTTCAAAGCGGACGAAGACCATGCCAAGCCCAAATTTTATTCCCTGATCGAATTTCCCTACCCTTCCGGACAGGGACTGCATGTGGGCCATCCCCGGCCTTATACCGCCCTGGACATCGTGGCCCGCAAACGCCGCATGGAGGGCTATAACGTCCTGCACTGCATCGGATGGGACGCCTTTGGCCTCCCCACGGAAAACTACGCCATCAAAAACCACATCCATCCCTCCGTGGTCACCCGGGACAACATCAACCATTTCCGGGAGCAGATCCAGAAGCTGGGCTTCTCCTTTGACTACAGCCGCGAGGTAAACACCACCGACCCCGGCTACTACAAATGGACCCAGTGGATCTTCCTGCAGCTGTTCAAGCACGGCCTGGCCTACAAGACCGAAATGCCCATCAACTGGTGCACCTCCTGCAAATGCGTCCTGGCCAACGAGGAAGTGGTGGACGGGGTGTGCGAGCGCTGCGGCAGTCCCGTGGTCCACAAGGTGAAGAACCAGTGGATGCTCCGCATCACCGCCTATGCCCAGAAGCTCCTGGACGGCCTGGACGAGGTGGATTACATCGACCGCGTCAAGACCCAGCAGCGCAACTGGATCGGCCGGTCCGAGGGCGCGGAGGTGGACTTCGCCCTCAAGGGCCTGGAGGAGAAGATCCGGGTGTACACCACCCGTCCCGACACGCTCTTTGGGGCCACCTACATGGTCATCAGCCCCGAACATTCCCTGATCGACAAACTGGCGGACCGCATCCTGAACATGGACGAGGTGCGCGCCTATCAGGCCGAGGCCGCCCGCAAGAGCGATTTTGAGCGCACCGAAATGAACAAGGACAAAACCGGTGTCCCGCTCAAGGGCATCCAGGCCGTGAACCCCGTCAACGGCGAGGCCATCCCCGTCTGGATCTCGGACTATGTCCTGACCACCTACGGCACCGGCGCCATCATGGCCGTGCCTGCCCACGACACCCGGGACTGGGAGTTCGCCAAGAAGTTCGGCCTGCCCATCGTCGAGGTGGTGTCCGGCAGCGAAAAGAGCGTGCAGGAGGAAGCCTACACCGACGTACAGGACGGCATCCTGGTCCATTCCGGATTCCTTGACGGCCTGAAGGTGGCCGACGCCAAGAAGGCCATCATTGCCTGGCTGGAGGAAAAGGGCCTGGGCGAGAAGAAGGTCAACTACAAGCTGCGTGACTGGGTCTTCGCCCGGCAGCGCTACTGGGGGGAACCCATTCCCATCATCCACTGCGCAAAGTGCGGCATGGTGCCCATGGACGAAAAGGACCTGCCGCTGCTGCTCCCCAACGTGGAGCACTATGAGCCCACCGACGACGGCGAAAGCCCCATCGCCCGCATGACCGACTGGGTCAAATGCACCTGCCCCAAATGCGGCGGCGAGGCCCGGCGCGAAACCGACACCATGCCCCAGTGGGCCGGCTCTTCCTGGTATTTCCTGCGCTACTGCGACCCCCACAACGACAAAGTCCTGGCGGACCGGAAGGCCCTGGATTACTGGATGCCCGTGGATTGGTACAACGGCGGCATGGAGCACACCACCCTGCATCTGCTCTACAGCCGTTTCTGGCACCGTTTCCTGTATGACATCGGCGTGGTGGGCACCCCCGAACCCTACATGAAACGCACCAGCCACGGCATGGTGCTGGGGGAAAACGGCGAGAAGATGTCCAAGAGCCGCGGCAACGTAGTCAACCCGGACGAGACCATCGCCGAGATCGGCGCCGACGCGCTGCGCATGTACGAAATGTTCATGGGCGCCTTTGACCAGGCCATCCCGTGGAGCACCAACGGCGCCCGCGGCTGCCGCAAATTTCTGGACCGGGTCTGGCGTCTGCAGGACCTTTGCGTGGCCGGGGACGAATTCCGCCCCGACATGCGGGTGCTGATGAACCAGACCATCCGCAAAGTCTCCGAAGATTTTGAAAAGATGAAGTTCAACACCGCCATCGCCCAGATGATGACCCTGGTCAACACCCTGTATCAGAAGGGAAGCGTCTGCCACGCGGAATACCGCACCCTGCTGCTGCTGCTTTCCCCCGTCAGCCCGCACATCTGCGAGGAGATCTGGCAGCAGATGGGCTACGGCGCCCCGGTCTACACCCAATCCTGGCCCCGCTGGGACGAAAAATACCTGACCGAGGACGAAAAGGAAGTGGCCGTGCAGATCAACGGCAAGGTCAAGGGCAAGATCATGGTGCCCGTGGACATGACCAAGGAACAAGGGGAAAAGGAGCTGGTCCTGCGGGAGGACGTCAAGGCCCTTGTGGGCGAAAGGAGCCTCGTCAAGGTCATCTTCGTGCCCGGACGGCTTCTGAACCTGGTGGTCAAATAAAGCAGTCCCTCTATGGCACGGGCCGCGCCCATCGCGCGGCCCGTTTTGCATCGCCCCTCTGATCACGACAGGGAGCCTCTCCCGGAAAGGAGGACCCATGACGGGCCTCACTCTCCCCGGCATCGGGGAATTGTCCTATGTCATCTGGGACTGGAACGGAACCTTGCTGGATGACGCGGCCTACTGCCTGGACCTGACGGACCGGATGCTCAAGGCCTTCCGCCTGCCGCCCATGGAAACCTTGGAGACCTACCGGGAAAAATTCGGCTTTCCCGTCAGCGCCTACTATGCCTCGCTGGGCTTTGACGAAAAGATCTTCCCGGAAGTGGCCGTCCTGTGGATGGACTCCTATATGCGAAACGAGGCCTCCATCCCGCTCCATTCGGACGCAGTGGAGGTCACATCCTGGATTCACCGTCAAAACGTCCGTCAGGTGGTGATTTCCGCTTCGAAAATCGACAATCTGAAGATCCAGCTGGCATCCAGGCCCTATTTTGAGGACTTTGACCCGCCCTGCGGACTGGGAGACATCTACGCGGGCAGCAAAACGGACATCGCAAGGCTCTGGCTGCGCCGCCGGGGGGGCCGTCCGGAAAGGGTGCTGCTGGTGGGGGACACCCTTCACGACCTGGAGGTGGCCCGCTCCCTGGGCTGTCCCTGTGTGCTGGTGGAAAACGGTCACCAGTCCAAAGCCCGGCTGCAGGCTGCGGGGGCCCTGACCTGCCCGGACCTGACGGCGGTCCGCCGTCTCCTGGAAAAAGGCCTTTGAGGGCCGGCAGCCCATTCCACGAAGCACAGACGCACGACGCCTCCGGAAGGATCCTTCCGGAGGCGTCGTGCGTCTGTTGGACGTGTCTGCCTGTTTCACTCCCCGTACAGGCGCTGTTCAAGGAGCCAGATCAGCCGCCGCTGGTATTCCCGGTGGGTGGGCTGCTCCGGGCTGAAGAGCACCATGCCCGGGGTGGTCTTCTCGTAATTGATGCGGTTGCGGATAAACAGCAGCGCAAGCCCCTCTCCGCAGCCCGCCTCCTCCAGGTCGTACCAGATTCCAAAGGCGTAGTTCCGGTACAGGGCGGGGTCCGCCCCCCGGAAGGCCGCAAGGCTTGGCAGGAAGGTGACAAACTCGTCGGTGAACTTCAGGACCGGGCTGACCAGGTCATAGGTCACCCGGATCTGTCCCGCCTGGACCTCGACGTACACCGTGCCGATCTGGTACATGTTGCTTGCGATCAGCCGCACGGTCTGCATGCCGTCCCGGCTGACGTCCAGGGGCGTGAACATGTACCATTCCCGGACATAAAACAGTTCCCGGAAGCTGAACCCCTCGGAACAGGCGGTATTCAGGTTGTAGGTACTGCGCGTGATGCAGGGGATCGGATCCCGCTCGAGGACGGCGCCGCAGCGGGTACAGCAGCGGACGCGCTCCCCGGGCCAGCGGGGCGTGGCCGGACAGAGGGTGGACCACCGTCCCCGGTCATGCCTGAGGGCCGGCAGCGTCTCCCTGCGCGCCGTCTCCCCGCAGACGGCGCAGACGAATACCCGCTCGCCCTCCCGCAGGCATCCAGGCTCCTTGGAAACCTGCCAGGTCCCCTCCCGGTGGAGGCAGGCCGCCACCCGGACCGGGAAAACCGCCTCGCACTCCCCGCCCGCGCAGGCAACCGTCAGGGTGCCCCGCCCCTCCTTCAGGGCAGTAAGCACCCCGTCCCGCACCTGAAACAGCTCCGGGTCGGAGGGGGTATACACATAGTCGTAGCTTTGGCCGGTGGCGCTTGCCACCTCGAGGGGGACCGTGTCCCCCCGGTGGACCAGCAGGGTGTCGGCGCCGATGCTCAGGCTCTCCCGGACACAGGCGATCTCCAGTTCCGCCCGGACGCCGCTGCCGTCCAGGGCGGTGACTCTGAGGAGGACGCTGCCCTCCCCCAAGGCCGTCACGGTGCCCTCCCGGTCCACCTGCGCGATCTCCGGGCGCAGGCTCTCCCACCGGAAAGGGCCAAGGACATTTCCGGGCACCGTCTCAAGACGGAAGGCCGCCCGCTGCCCCACCAGGAGCCGCCGGGGCCCCGTCAGACGCAGCTCCCTGGTCAGGAGGGGTTCCGTCTCCTCCCCGCGCTTTTCAAAGCGGATCCCCCCCTCCGTCAGGCGGGTGATCTCCCCCTCCGTTTCCGCCGTGGCCAGACAGCCCGCCACGTCCAGGGCGGTAACGGTCAGCCGGTAACAGCCGGAGACCGCGTCCGCCAGGTAAAAGCGGACGACTCCAGCCTCCGAACGGGTCTTGACCGCCAGGGGAATCCCGTCCCGCTCCAGGCTCAAGGTATACTCGCAGGGACCGGAGGATACGGCGCCGTAGGACGCGGCCAGTTCCCCACCCTCCCCGGTGCCGGAAAAAAACAGTCCATAGGCGTAGGCCCGGGTCCTCTCCTCCGCCTCGTCCAGCACGCGGATCTCCGCGGCCGCGGCAAGAAACGGCGCCTCCGAGGGAATGACGGTCACCGCGGTGCGCCCGGCGCCCACGGCGGTCACCACGCCCTTTTCATCCACTGTTGCCACCGACGGGTCCGCGGACAGGTACAGGTATCCGCTCCGGGCCCCTTCAGGCGCCAGTATCGGACGGAGCTGTCCCCGCTGTCCCGCCTGCAAGGTCAGTCCTTCCACCGTCATGCCTTTGGCCGCCGGCAGGACCGACATCCGAAGGGCGGCTTCCCGTCCTTCCCCGTCCCCGCACCGGATCACGGCCGTGCCTTCCCCGGCCGCGGTGACAAGGCCCCTTTCGTCCACCCGGAGCACGCTGGGGTCGCTGGAAGAAAAGGACCAGGCCGTCCCTTCCTGAAGCACCCTCAGGCCCACGCTTTCCCCCTCGGTCAGCCGCGTACGGTCCGCCTCCAGGCGCAGGGGGGCCTGCGTGCAGGGGACAAGTACCTCCCCGTAGGCCTTCAGGCCCCGGGCGTCGGTCACCTCCGCTTCGGCAAGGACCGTGCCCGGGTGCGAAAAGGAAAACAGGCCCAGCACCGCTTCCCCCTCGCTGTGCCAGATCTGGCTGTCCGTCTCCTGTCCGTCCAGGGAAACGCTCAGACGCACGGTATAGGGTGCAAGGCCCCCCCGCGGGCGGACGGTCAGGGTCATTTCTTCCCCGGCAGGACAGCTTTCGGGCCCCTCCAGGGCCAATTCCGGCCAGTCCGCCCCAACGCCTGCCGCGTCTGAAAAGACCTCCTGCCGAAGGGCCCTTCCCGAGGCCGTCTCCCCCTCCGCCTCCAGGTGAAGGACGCAGGCATAGGGAACCTGCGCAGCCACCGTCCAGTCTTCCCCGGGCCCAAGGACCCGGCGTCCGGCGGTCAGAAGGGCCGCAGTCCCGTTTTCATACAGGGCGGTCAGGGAGACCGTCACGTCGCAAAAGCGATCCTCCCCCTGATACCGCAGGATAAAGCGGGCCTCCTGCCCGGCCGCCGTCTCATCTGGCGCGGACAGGGTCAGTTCCTCCCCCGCGGCAAAGGAAACGCAAAAAAGCAGCAGGAAACAAAGCGCCAGCGCCCCGGGGATCCTCCCGTGCGCCCGCGCCCGTCCGTTTTCCGCCCTGCCGGTGTTTTTCACGGTCCTTCTCCACCTCTTTACGTTCGAATACTCCGGAATTATAGCATTTTTATATGTACGTTTGATTACGAATCTGTTATATTTCCCGTCCTTGCGCGGCATAAAAAAAGGCCCGTCCTTACGAACGGGAACTGGCACCTCCAATGGGATTCGAACCCATGTTTCCGCCTTGAGAGGGCGGTGTCCTAGGCCACTAGACAATGGAGGCAAAGTGGCTGGGGAACTAGGATTCGAACCTAGACAATACGAGTCAGAGTCGTAGGTGCTGCCGTTACACCATTCCCCAATGCCGTTTCTGACCAGTCATTTCTGACTGCGAAAAAGATTATACCTCGAATCCGCCTGCTTGTCAAGCCTTCTTTTGGGGGTTTTTGAAGGGCGCGTTGGGTTTTTTGCGGATTTTCCGCTTTTCCTCCCTCGCGCAAGGAACGGGGCGGCGCTTCTCCGCGCCGCCCCGTCTGTCCTTTCTCAGTGGAAGGTGTTCAGGGTCCGCTGCCAGGGAATCTCCACCATGTTGTTGGAGTTGCCGTCCTTCACCACGTCCACCATCGTCTTGTAATCGGGGATCTCGTCATACAGCGTGACCACCTCGTCAAAGAAGGCCACCGCCCAGGACCCGGGGCTCTCTTCGTCCCACAGTTCCAGGTAGAGTTCCTCGCCGATGTATTCGCTCAGGTCGATGATAAAGGTCGCCATGTCCGCCCAGGAACCGCCCACGCCTTTTTTGACGCTGGGGAAGCCGGAATCCTTGAAGTGGCGGTTGCGGAAAAGGCCCACCTGGGTGCCGTCCGCCTTGAAGACCTTGACGGCGGCGGTGCGGCCGCCCATGCGCACGGTGATGTAGCCTACGCCCCCCAGGATGAAGTGGGAGGAAGTAATGTGCCAGGCTTCCGGTTCCGGAATGCCATTGTTCTCCGGAAAGCCGTCCAGGTGATACTCGCCCGCCTGGTTATAGGGCATTTCCTCGGCCCAATAGGTGGTTTTGCTGATGATGCCCATGGGATTGCCGTTCTCGTCCGCGGGCCAGTTGTCCATCAGCGTCCAGCCGGTGAAGTCGCCGGTCTCAAATCCGCCGTTCTCTACCTGGAAGGGGATCCCGCCCTCGGCGAAAGCCGCGGGAAGAAGTCCAAGAAGCAGTGCCAGCGTCATCAGAAGCGCCAATGCTTTTTTCATTTTCTTTTCTCCTTTTCATGTGGTTGACATGCGTGCCGTCGAGCAGAAACCTTTTCGCCTGCCATCCCCGGCAGGGTCCCCAAGCCGTTGTTCCTTCCCTCTCGCCCCCCTCCGGTCCCGAACCGTCCAAAGCGGTCCTTCACTGATAAATGGATCCAACGCTGTACACCCGGATCTCCCGGACCTCAAGGGCTCCGTCCGCGAACAGACGGACCTCCCTGGCCGACGGGTCCGCGTAGGAGCGGACGCTGATGGCCTTGTCCGAATTGAAGAAGCCCTCCACCAGGGACCGGTCGATGAACACTTCCATGGTCAACGCTCCGTCCTTCAGGGGAACCTCCCCCTCCACCACGGAGGCCTTGGCGTCCTTGGCGCGGTTGCTGGTAAAGCCGTCCATGGTTTCCCTGGCGGTGTAATAGGTAAAGGTCGTATGGTTCCTGCGGCCCTGGGCCTTGCAGACAAGGCCGAAATTCTTTTCGTCCTTGGGGGCAAGCACCGCCCTGATGTACATCAGGTCCCTGTCCGCATTGGTCAGGGCGGCGTTGGCCTCCTCCACCGAAACGTCCTTCAGGGAGACCAGTTCCTCCCCCAGCAGGCCGTATAACCGTTCGTCCGGCGCGATGCACACGCCGGTGTCCTCGTCGTTCAAATACAGGTTCCGCGTCAGCCCCACGCAGTGGGCCCAGCCGGCCGCTGCCTGCTCCGGCCCGGGCCGCTGATCCTGCATGATGGAGAACACAAGGACCCTGCCGGTCACGGGATCCACAAGCACGCTGGGACCCGTAAACACGTTTCCGCCGTAGTCCAGAAGCTTGGGCAAAGCAAACGCTTCGTCCGGCGTGAACCTGCCCGTTTCTCTGTCGAAATCCCCCAGGAAATAATAGACCTTGTTGTCCGCGATGCTGGCGGGGGCGGGAGAGATCAGGAACGCGTAGCGGGTGATCGTGCCCGCCCGGTTGGTCAGCGGCAAAAGGATGGGCAGCTCCCAGCTGGTGCCGTAGACCACCGATTGGTTTTCCATTTCAAAGACCGGGCCCCTGTACTGCCAGTCCATCTCCACGGTGCCGTCGGGCAGCACCTCCAGGCGGTCCGTCACATACAAAAGCGCCGTTCCGCCGCCCGCTTCCGTGCCGGAGCAGACCAGCATGTACCACTCATCCCCCTCCTTCCAGAGATGGGGATCGCGGAATTCCCCGGCCCGGCCCTGACCGGGCTGCTGGGCGATGGCCAGGGCATCGCAGATCACCCATTCCGTCAGTTCGGGATCGCTCAGGTCCGCGGGATAGGCCGCGCCGATGTTCTGGTTGGAGATCAGTCCGTCCTGACGGAAGCTGTCGTTCCCGGCGGTAAAGAACAGCACCGGGACGCCGTTTTTGTCCAGGGCCGCCCCGCCGGACCACACGCCGTCCGGCACCACGGTGTTCTCCGTGGGCACGATGGCGTCGGGGATCTGCCGCCAGTGCACCGTGTCCTCGCTGACCAGGTGCCCCCAGCAGATGTTCCGCCAGTAGGTCCCCACCGAATTGCTCTGGAAGAACAGGTGGTACAGGCCGTTGTAATACACCGGCGCATGGGGCTCGTTCATCCAGTGCTGATAGGGACCGCCGTGATACTGGGTCTTGTAAATGTCCCCGGTCAGCAGGTTTTCAAGGCCGATCTCCTCATAAGGGATCTCCCCGGGATCCACGGCCGCGAGGGAGGCGATCTCCTCCCCGGAAAGGGCCGTTCCGTAGACGGTCATTTCGTCCATAAGGCCCGAGAACATCTGATAATTGCCCGCGGCGATCTGCTCCCCATAGCTGTTTTTGCCCACCAGCAGGGCTTCCCTGACCGCCGGAGCGATCTCGGAGTCCGGAAAGACCGGAGTGGAGCCCACCCTTTCCCCGTTCAGGTAAAGGCACATCTCCCCCTTGACGCCGTCAAAAACCGCTGCCACGTGGTTCCACTCATTCCGCTCAAGGCGTCCTTCGTCGGCCCACAGGGTAAACCAGTCGTCCCCGGTGCCCACCTCGAAGCAGAGCCGGCCAAAGCGCTGGTAGCCCAGCAGCAGGCCCTGGTATTCCGGCTTGTAATACTGGCTGAGGATGGCCGTCAGATGGGCGTTCCCGTTGGCCGCGGCGTTTGGATCGTCCCACTCAAAGGCCCGGGGCGCCACCCAGACGCTGACCGTCAGGGCACTGCCCTCCAGGCGGATCTCCTCCGGCGGATAGGCGGCATAGGTGGACGCGCCGTCAAACAGCAGGGCGCCCCCCGCCACCCCCGACTTGCGCCATTGGGGGTCCATGGGCTCCGTATAGGCCGGCGCCAGGTACTGGTAGCGGATCTCGGCGTCCCCAAGATGTCCGCTTTCATCATGGAGCGCCCCTCCCGCCCCCTCGTCAAAGGACAACCGCAGGAGCACGTCCCCCCGGGCCTCTCCCAGGGCGGGAAGCGCAAAAAGCAGCGCCAGCAGAAATGGCAGCAAACGTTTCATCATCCGTCTCCCTCCTGACAAAAACGGGTACGCTATGCAGGGCCCTTTATTGCAGCGGATGCGCGTTGACCGACAGGCAGAGGGGCGCGTCCGCCGCGAAGGTGATCCCGTCCGCCTCCAGGGGCGTCGGGATCAGGGAGGTGACCACCCGCTCCCCGCCGTTGATGAACAGCTCCACGCTCTCCTTGTCCAAAAGCAGCCGCAGCGTCATTTCGCCCTCCCGCACCTCTGCCCTCACATGACGGGTATGGGCGATGTCCCGGTGGGAGCCGCCGTGGCTGCGGTCAAAGACCAGCTCGCCCCGGGCCAGGTCGCACCGGATCTGCACATAATGGCTTTCGTCCCTGGCCACGCGCAGGGTGAAGCGGCGGCAGGCGCTGCCTTGGGCGTGCAGCGTGACGGTCAGATCCATCAGCCTTCCCCTGACGCCGGGGAGCTCCGTTTCGTCCGAGACCGTCACATGATCATGGGTGACCGTATCCTGCCACAGGGTCTCGATCTCCCGTACGGGGCGCTGGCACAGCCTTCCGTTCTCAAGGAACACCTCCCGGGGCATGCTCATCTGGGCGTACCAGGGATGGCGGCGGGGCGCTTCCTTGCAAGTCTCCCAGTTGTCCATCCAGCCGATCATGATGCGCCGGCCGTCCGGGGCCAGGGTGGTCTGGGAGGCGTAGTAGGTCAGTCCGTGATCCACGGGCTGGATGCTTTCCCTCAAGAAGCGGTGTTCCTTTTTGTCATACCGTCCGAGGATGGCCACGGTGCCGTAGCCCGCGTGGAATTCTTCCCGGGCGTGCATTTCCTGCGGGCTGACCAAAAGCACCTGCTTATCCTCCAGCGGGAAGAAGTCCGGGCATTCCCACATGCGTCCGTATTCGCTCCTGCTGGCGTCAATTTCCGCAACGAAACGCCAATCCAGCCCGTCCGGGCTTTCCAGAAGGAGGATCGCGCCCTGTTTCTCCTCATGCCGGTTGGCGACGACCATATAATACTTCCCGTCCTCCCGCCAGATCTTGGGATCCCGGAAGTCGAACTCGCTGTAGCCCTCCGGCAGGTGGGCATGCCGTACGACCGGATTCAGCAGGGATTTCTCAAAATCCGTACCGTCCCCGACAGCCACGCACTGGGCCTGGGTTTCCCGGCGGAAGGTACCGGCGGGCTGTACGCCGGTGTAGCACAGCATCAGCTTTCCGTCCGGCATTTCCACCGCGCTTCCGGAAAAACAGCCTCCCGCGTCCGCCGCCGTATCCGGCGCCAGGGCGCAGGGCATATAGGTCCAGTGCAGCAGGTCCTGGCTTACCGCATGTCCCCAGTGCATGGGACCCCATTGGCGGGAAAAGGGGTGGTACTGGTAAAACAGATGGTACTGTCCCCTGTAATAACAGAACCCGTTGGGATCGTTCATCCACCCCACCAGCGGTGTCAGGTGAAACAGGGGGCGGTCCGAGGCAGACACCTTCATGGCCTGCTCCCGCTCAAAGTCTCTCACCCGGTCCAGGGGCGTCGGATTCTTGCTCATGGAAACCTCCTGCATGTTTTCTTTGTGGAAAGCCGGAGACCGGCATTCCGGTCTCCGGCACAATGGACGATGCGTTGATTACTTCGCAGCCAGGTAACGGTCATAAACGGTCTGGTAGATCTCCAGCAGCTCGCTCATGCCGCAGCGGTTGAGGTAATTCTTGTAGCTCTCCCATTCCTCGTCGGTGGGGCCGCCGTTCTTGAGCCACAGGGCTTCCTGCTCGGAAACGGCGCGCTCAAAGTCCGCACGGTAGAAGTCGATGTCATCCAGTTCGGTCTCGGTGAAGACGCAGTCCATGGGATAGAAGGTGTAATCGTTCACATAGTTGAACCAGAAGTCATAGGTGTCCGCCAGACGCTCCATGGCCCGGTCTTCCATGTAGAAGTACTCGTTGTAGTATTCGGAGAGGATGAGCTTGGGACCGGCCACTTCGTACTGGCCCTTCAGTTCGCCGGCGGACTTGCCGAACTTCGCCTGGGCTTCATCGTTGCTGATGGACTTCCACATGCCCTTTTCGTCCTGCTCGGTGAAATACACGCCGATGGGGCCGTACTGGAGCTGCATCACGATATCGCCCTGGTACCACAGGTCATAGAAGGAAAGGAGCTTGGCGGGATCCTTGCAGCGGTTGGTGATGGAAAGCTGGCCGGAATTGGTGGCGCCGCCGGTGCGCAGGTTCACGTTATGGGTCCCGTCGGGGCCGTCCAGGATGGGCAGGTACACATAATCCGCAGCGTATTTGCCCGTGATCTCGGGGATTTCCCACCAGGTGGTCACGCCCACGCGGCCGCCGGAGCACTTGGCGATCAGCTGGTTGGTGTCCTGGGAGAACATTTCAAGGTCCATCAGGCCTTCCGCGAACCAGTTGTGGAAATAGGTGAGGGCCGCGCGGTAATTGTCGTCGTCAGAGAGGAAATTCACCACGCCGTCGGCACCCACCACCAGGTCGGCGCACACGTCGTTGGGCCAGTTGGTGAAGCCAAAGCCCGCATAGAACACGTTCTGGCCCCAGCACCACTGATCAAAACCGGTGCTCATGGGGATGGTGCTGCCGGCAGCAAGGCCATAGTGCTTGGCCGCCATGTCGTTGTCCTTGAAGGCCTTCAGCGCGGTATGCAGTTCTTCCAGGGTGGTGGGTACTTCAAGGCCCAGGTCATCCAGCCAGGCCTTGTTGATCATGGAGAACTGGGGAATGGAGAAGATGGAATAATCCTTCTCCCGGCCGATGCCGGCGGTGCCCATCTGCTCTCCGGCGGGCAGGCCGTAGATCTTGCCGTCGCTCATGGTGATGGCAGCCTTGATCTCCGGATGCTTTTCCAGGATGGCGGACAGGTGGGGCATCACTTCGGGGGTGATGTAGGGGGTCAGGTCGATGAAGGTGCCGGAGGAGCCATAGCGCATCAGGTCATAGTTGCTGAAACCGATGCCCTGGAAGGCGTCATAGGGATTGCTGCTGGTGGCGTTGCCGCTCAGACGGGTGCCGACCACCTCGCCCAGGCTGTCGGACCAGGTTTCCCATTCGATCTTGACGCCGGCCTGCTCCTGCAGGGCGTTGAGCACTTCCTTGTACTGGTAGTCGTCAGACAGGGCGGACCTGGCGCTGAGGACCTTGAACTGGGGGTCGTCCGCCTGGGCAAAGGAAGCCAGGGACATCACCAAAGCCAGGGCCAGGAGAAGGGCACAGAACTTCTTCATGGGGAATCCTCCTTTTATAAAATAGGTTGTTATTTCAGCGCCACCGGCGCTTAGGAAACGTTGTGCGCAGGTCCATGGGGCTCAGCCCTTCACGGCGCCGGCCATCAGGCCCTTCTCAAAGTACTTCTGCACGAAGGGGTAGATGATCAGCATGGGGGCGGCTGCGACGATGATGGAGGAGAACTTGATCATTTCGGTCATCTTGTTCAGTTCCGCGTAGCCGCCGGAGATCATGCTGGCCTGGGAGGCGGAAGCGGAGGATTTGATCAGGATGTTGCGAAGCACCAGGGGCAGGGGGGCCTGCTCGTTGGTCATGTAGATCAGGGCGGTGAACCAGTCGTTCCAATAGGCCACCATGGAGAACACGACCATCACGGACAGAATCGGCATGGACAGGGGGATGATCATGGAGAAGAAGATGCGGAAGTGGCTCGCGCCGTCGATGCTGGCCGCCTCCTTCAGGGCCCCCGGAATGCTGTTCTCAAAGTAGTTGCGGGCGATGATGGCGTTGCTCACCGCCACGCCTCCCGGCAGGAACATGGCCCAGATGGTCTGCATGATGCCCGTCTTCTGCACGATCAGGTAGGTGGGGATCAGGCCGCCGCCAAAGTACATGGTGATGATGAAGAAGATGCTGATGACCTTTTTGAAGGGCAGGTCCGGCACGGACAGGGGATAGGCCACAAGGTAAATCAGCGCCACGGAGTAGATCGTGCCTACCACCGTGTACAAAATGGAGTTGCCGTAGCCGCGGACGATGTTCTGCTCGGCAAAGACCGCCTTGTAGCCGTCCAAAGTGAACTGGCTGGGAAGCAGGAAGGTTTTTCCCGCGTAGACGTCATAAGGGTCGGAGAACGAGGCCACCAGGATGTAATAGAGCGGGTAGGCCACGATCAGAAGGATGATGACGGAGATAACCACCAGGATGATGTCGCTGGTGCGGTCGCTCAGGCCGCCCAGCTGTCCCTGCTTTCTTCTGGACAGAACGGACATGTTGCTTCCCCCTCCCTTCTCAGACGAAGTTGACGTCGCCGTATTTCTTGGCGATCCGGTTGACGATCAGAAGCAGTACGATGTTGATGACCGTGTTGAACAGGCCCACGGCGGTACCCAGTTCGTACTTGGCGCTGACGATGCCCTGCTCGTACACGTAAATGGCGATGATGTCGCTGGTGGCGCGGTTCAGGTCGGTCTGCAGGAGGTACGCCTTCTCAAAGCCGACGCTCATCAATCCGGAGGCGCTCATGATCAGTTGCAGGATGATCATGGGCAGCAGGCAGGGGATGTCGATGTGCAAAATCCGCTGGAACACCGAGGCGCCGTCCACCTTGGCGGCCTCATACAGGGAGGCGTCCACGCTCGAGAGCGTTGCCAGGTAGATGATGGTGCCCCAGCCCGCCTCCTGCCAGATGCCGCTGGCCACGTAGATGGTGCGGAAGGCGCCCGCCTCGGTCAGGAAGTCGATCTGGGTGCCGGCGATCAGGTTGATCAGGCCGCCGGAGGGGGAAAGGAAGATGCGCAGCATACCGCAGATGACCATGGTGGAAATAAAGTGCGGCGCGTAGATGACGGTCTGCACGGTGCGCTTGAGCTTCCTGAACCGAAGCTGGTTCAGCGCCAGGCTCAGGATGATGGGCACCGGGAAGCTCCAAAGCAGGCCGTACAGGCTGAGCTTGACGGTGTTCCAGAGCATGCGGTCGAAGGTGGGCGCCCTGAAGAAGCGCTCGAACCACTTCCAGCCCACCCAGGGGCTGGCCGTAATGCCCAGGCCCGGGTTGTAATTCCTGAAGGCGATCTGGATGCCATACATGGGGCCGTATTTGTACACGATGGTGATGATCACGGGGATCAACAGCAGGACATACGGCTGCCAGTTGTCCGCCAGACGCCGCCCCAGGCTTTTGCGGTGCAGTTTCCCGGAGGGCACTGCCGTCGAAGTCATAGCGATTCCTCCTTCATTTGTTTTCACGATTCCATTCATGATACGTTTCATGAATTTTCTTTATAATAGCACCCGCATTTCATCGTGTCAACCCTGTTTTTCCCGATCTGTACGTTTTTTTGACAAAAAAGCCATGGATTTTGCCCAAAGAAAAGCCGCTTGACCCGATATCATGAAAATGATATAATAATTTCATGAAATTTTGAAAGAGGGGTACATATCCTTGCCGAAGGAGAAGAACAGCCCCACCATGGCTGATGTCGCACGGGAAGCCGGCGTCGCCCTGGGTACCGTCTCCCGTGTCATCAACGGCCAGCAGGTGGGCGAAGAATTCAGGAACAGGGTCGAGGAGGCCATCCGCCGCCTCGGCTATCAGTACAACAGCAGCGGGCGCGCCCTGAGGACCGGCAGCACCAACACCATCGCCTTCATCATTCCCAACACCATCAACCCGTTTTTCGCCCTCCTGGTCCATCACGTCAACATCGCCCTGGAAAAGCGCGGCTGCAAAATGCTGCTGTGCTTTACAGAATACGACAAAAGCCGGGAGGCCGAGTTCATCCAGATGGCCCGTCAGAACCTGGTGGACGGCATCATCGCGCTGACCTACAATCCCTCCCTGTCCATCCCGGAGGGGACCCCCTTTGTCACCATCGACCGCTTCTTTTCCTCCTCCGTCCCCTGCATCGCCTCGGACAACTTCGGCGGCGGCTGGCTGGCCGCCCAAAAACTGAAGGAATTCGGCTGCCAAAGCGTCGCCTTCATCCGGGTCGCCTCCACCGTGACCAACGAGCCCGTCAAACGCAAGGACGGCTTTGTCAGCGCCTGTGTGGATCTGGGCCTCCCCTTTGAGGTGATGGCCCTGGAGGACGGGCAGCCCTTCTCGGAGATCGAGCATTTCCTTGCGTCCCATATGCAAAACGGAAAGCTGTCCTTCGACGGGCTGTTCATCGGCACGGATTCCCTGGCCTGGCGGATCATCCGTCTGCTGCGGGGCATGGGGATCCGGGTGCCGGAGGACGTACAGGTCATCGGCTTTGACGGCATCCGGATGTTCGGGGACATGGAATATACCGTCTCCACCATCGTCCAGCCGGTGCAGGAGATCGCCGAGACCTGCGTCAGCACCGTGCTTTCCAAGCACCTTTCCTCTGTCCCGTCCCTGATCTGCCTGCCGGTCACCTATGCCTGCGGCGGAACCACCAAAGCGTAAAGGAGAAACGTCATGACGGATGTAATCGCCCTCGGAGAACTCTTGATCGACTTTGCCCCCGTCCGGACGGACGAAAACGGCTATCCGACCCTGGCCGCCCATCCCGGCGGAGCGCCGGGCAATTTTCTGGCGGCGCTGAACAAATACGGCTGCTCCACCGCCATGATCGGCAAGGTGGGCAGGGACCTGTTCGGCCGCCTGCTGCTTGAGACATTGCAAAAGGCCGGCATCGACACCCGGGGAGTGATCACCGACGGGGACGTGTTTACCACGCTGGCCTTCGTATCCCTGGACCAAAGCGGGAACCGGGATTTTTCCTTCGCCCGCAAGCCCGGGGCGGACACCTGCCTGAAGCCGGAGGAGGTGGACGAAAGCCTTCTCGCCTCCGCCCGGGTGTTCCATTTCGGCACCCTCTCCCTGACCGACGAGCCCGCCGCCTCCGCCACCCGCAGGGCCCTGGAGATTGCAAAGAAGCACGGCCTCCTCGTCAGCCTGGATCCCAATTTGCGCAAGCCTCTTTGGAAAAACGAAAACGCCGCCCGCCAGGCCATCGAATGGAGCCTCGGTCAGGCGGACATCGTCAAAATCAGCGACGAGGAGATCTCCTTCCTTTGGGGCCTGTCCCCCGAGGAGGGGGCCGAACGCCTGCTTAAAGACTTCGGCGTATCCCTGGTCTATGTTACCCTGGGCCCCAAGGGCTGCTATGCCGCGGCCGGGGACCGGCGTGTCACGGTGCTCAGCCCCTCCGGCATCCACGTGGTGGACACCACCGGCGCCGGGGACATCTTCGGCGGCAGCGCCATGAGCCGCTTCCTCCGCCTTGGCAAAGATCCGGGCAGCCTGACGGAGGAGGAACTGAGAGGGATCGTCTCCTTCGCCTGCACCGCGGCCAGCCTTTCCACCCAGAAGCACGGCGGGATCAGCTCCGTTCCCGAATTGGAGGAGGTTCTCGCCCGCCTGTCCTGACCTTTCAGACAAAATAAAAGACGCGCGTCCCTTAGGGGGGTGCGCCTTTTTTGTTGGGCCGCGCCGCGTCCTGTCCGCGGCGATTTGCCCTTTTGTATTGAATTCTTCCTCGAACCATGTATAATGAAACTGTTTTATCATCCCTCAGGAGGTTTATGCATGAATTACGCGGAGGAATCCCTGCGCCTGCACGAAAAGTGGGGGGGCAAGATCGAGGTCGTTTCCCGGGTCCCTGTCACCAACAAGGAGGAGCTTTCCCTTGCCTATACGCCGGGCGTGGCCCAGCCCTGTCTTGAGATCCGGAAGGATTACGACAAGTCCTTCACCCTGACCCGCCGGCACAACATGGTGGCCGTCATCACCGACGGCACCGCGGTATTGGGCCTTGGGGACATCGGGCCCGAGGCGGGCATGCCCGTCATGGAGGGCAAATGCGCCCTCTTCAAGGCCTTCGGGGACGTGGACGCCTTCCCCATCTGCGTCCGTTCCAAGGACGTGGACGAGATCGTGCGGACCGTCTACCTGATCTCCGGGTCCTTCGGCGGCATCAACCTGGAGGACATCGCCGCCCCCCGCTGCTTTGAAATCGAGCGCCGCCTGAAGGAGCTCTGCGACATCCCCGTCTTCCACGACGACCAGCACGGAACCGCCGTGGTGGTTGGCGCCGCGCTGCTCAACGCCCTGCGGGTGGTCCATAAGGACATAAGCGATGCGAAGGTGGTCATCAACGGCGCGGGCAGCGCCGGCATCGCCATCGGGAAGCACCTTTTGAACCTGGGCGTAAAACACCTGAAGATGGCGGACCGGTTCGGCATCCTCCGCGAGGGGGAGGACATGAACCCTGCCCAGGCGGAGATGGCAGCCCTCACCAACCCGGAAAAGGTGTCGGGCAAGCTTGCGGACGTCCTGAAGGGCGCGGACGTCTTTATCGGCGTCAGCGCGCCCCACATCGTCAGCAAAGAGATGGTGCGCTCCATGGCGCCGGGGGCCATCGTCTTCCCCATGGCCAACCCCACGCCGGAGATCGAGCCGGACGAGGCCCTGGCCGCCGGCGCGGCGGTGGTGGGCACCGGCCGCAGCGACCATCCCAACCAGATCAACAACGTCATGTGCTTCCCGGGCCTCTTCCGCGGCGCCCTGGACGTGCGGGCCCGGGACATCAACGAGGCCATGAAGCAGGCGGCCTCCCACGCCCTGGCCGCGCTGGTGGCCCCCGAGGAGCTGAACGAAAAATACATTCTTCCCCCGGCCTTTGACAAACGCATCGGCCCGGCGGTGGCCAAAGCCGTCGCGGAGGCCGCCCGGGAAAGCGGCGTCGCCCGCCTGTAAGGCGGCCCGCGTACAGGCAGGCCGGACAGCGCTCCGGCCTTTTCATTTCCGCCCCCAAAGGAGGACGCGGATCTGCTTGAAAGCTTTCTTCTCGCCCTCAACGCGGTGCTGCCGCTGATGTGCTACCTGGCGATGGGAGCTTTCCTCGTCCGGGCCAAAGCCGCCGGAACGGAATTCATGCAGGCGCTCAACAAATTCACCTTCCGGGCGATCTTCCCCTTCATGATGTTCTCCAACGTTTACAGCGCCTCCCCGGAGGACATGCCCTCGGGAAGGCTGATCCTTTTTTGCGTCGTCGGGCTTTTCGCCCTGGTGGCCCTTCTGATGGCGGCGGTGCCCCGCATCGTCAGGGAGAATCCCCGCCGGGGCGTCATCATCCAGGGCATCTTCCGCAGCAATTTCGTCATATACGGCCTGCCGCTGACCATCGGGGTCTACGGGAACCGGGCCGCCTCGGTGACGGGCGTCCTGGTCATGATCATGGTCAGCCTCTTCAATATCCTTGGCGTCGTGGCGCTGGAGATCTTCCGGGAGGGCGGCCGCGTCCGTATCGGCCCCCTGCTGAAGGGGCTTGTCAAAAACCCGCTGCTGCAGGGCTGCGCCGCGGGGCTCCTCTTCTTTGCCCTGGGGATCCGCCTGCCCAAAGCCATTGAAGGCCCGGTCACGTCCCTGGGCGCCATGGCCCCCCCTGGCGCTGATTACCCTGGGCGCCGCCCTGCGCTTTGACGAGATCAGGAAAAACCGGCAGGTCCTTGTGGCGGTGCTGGGCTTCCGCCTGCTCCTCCTGCCGCTTGTGATGCTGTCCCTGGCCTGGGCGCTGGGATTCCGGGGCATGGAGCTGTTCCTGGTGCTGATGGTCTTTGGCACCCCCGTAGCCGCTTCCTCCTACCCCATGGCCCAGAACATGGGGGCGACGGCCCCCTGGCGGGGCAGCTGGTGTTTTTGAGCACGGTGGTGTCCCTTGGCACCCTCTTCCTGTTCATCTTCGCCTTGAACCAGCTGGGCCTCCTGGGCCTGTAAGGCAAAGAAGCCCCGTCCCTTTCGAACGCCCCCATCCGCGCAGCGGATGGGGGCGTTTTTTGATCCTCCGCCGGACCGTCAGCCCTTGACCGCGCCAGCCACAAGGCTCCGCTGGACCTGGCCGGACATGCACATGTACAAAACCAGGGTCGGCAGCGTCGCGATCACAAGGCCCGCGCCCATGGAGCCGTAATCCGTCTGGTACTGGCCGCTCATCTGCTTGATCCCGACGGTCAGGGTACGGACCGAGTCCGTCGTAAACAGCGAGGCCAGCAGCAGTTCGTTCCAGACCTGCAGGAAGACGAAGATCGCCGCGGTGACCAGCGCCGGCACCATCATCGGCAGGATGATGGTGAAAGCCGTGCGATAGATCCCGCTTCCGTCGATGCAGGCCGCCTCCTCCATCTCATAGGGGATATTGGTAATGAAGCCGCTGAGGATCAGGATCGTGATCGGGATGTTGAACGCCACATAGGGAATGATCAGGGCCCAGTGTGTTTTGGTCAGAGGCAGAAGGATCTCCGTCAGGGGATACAAAGCCGCGTGCATGGGGATCATCATGCCCATCAGCAGATACGTAAAGACCGTTTTCTGTCCCTTCCATTTCATCCGCAGCAGTCCGTAGGCGGACATATAGCCAAGGAGGCTGGTGCCTGCCAGGGTGACCACGGTGTCGATCATGCTGTTGACCATGTAATTGCTGATCCTTCCGCCGCTGCCCCAGGCATTGGCATAGTTGGACCAAAGCCACCGGGTCGGCAGACCGATCGAATTGGGGCCGAAGATCTCCTGCGTGTCCTTCAGGGACATGGTAAACATCCAGTACAGCGGGAAAAGGCACAGGAACAGCCAGACCAGAAGGAATCCCTGGGTCAGGATCCGCCCGAGCGTCGCTTTTCGTTTCATTTTCTTGCCAGCCCCTTTCCGAATCTCGGTTTTTTCCCGGGTTTTTCGCTTTCTTCCCTGAAAACCCAGTTCAGCAGGGCCGTAAACACCAGGCACTCCGCAACGATGAAGATCGCCTGCGCGCTGGCGTAACTGTATTTGTGGTTGGAGAACATTTCCACATACATGGACAGCGCAGGCAGGTCCATATTGGCCCGCTCCAGCAGGACCCAAGGGGTATCGAACAATTTAAAAGAGCCGATCAGCGAGAAGGAAAGACAGACCTTCAGCATCGGTTTGATCATCGGAATCTGGATCCGGAAGGCCATCTTCGCACCGGAGGCGCCGTCCACCGTGGCCGCCTCCAGGATATCCCCCGGAATGGTTTTCAGCGCCCCGTACATCAGCAGCATATGATAGCCCACATACTGCCAGAGGCTGGGAATAAAGGAGAACCAGATCTTCGTATTCGCGTTGCCCAGAAACCCGTTCTTGGGGATCTGCCAGCTCAAGGATTCAAAAAGCTGCGGCAGCAGCCCTTTATAAATGCGGCCCCACAAAAGGCTGACGACCACGGAGGAAATGACCACCGGCACAAAGAACGTATTCCGGTAAAAACGCTCCCCTTTGGGGCCGTTGGCCAGCAGCAGGGCGATCAGCAATGAAAACGGCAGCTGAATAAAAACAGAGAGCGCCGCGTACAAAAGGGAGTTGCCCACCGCGCCGGGAAAGCGGTTCCGGCGCCCCGGGGTCAGCATGGTGATGTAGTGTTCCAGCCCGGAAAAACGGGACGCGTCCCCGATCTTGGCGGGGATCTCATTCAACAGGCTGTACCACAATGTCTTGAAGATCGGAAAAATAACGATATACGTAAAAAAGAGCACAGTCGGCAGAACGAAGACCATGATGCTCCATTTGTTCGACAGAACGCGCTTCATGAGCGCACCTCCCATCGGATTGGAAATGGAAAAAACGGGAGTGGCGGGCGTTCCGCCACTCCCGGAAGGGCCGCTTATTTGCCAAAGATGGTCTCCATGTCTTCGCACCACTGTTCGGGCGTGCTGGTTCCGGCCAGGACGTCGTACACGGTGTCGCCGATCAGGGTCGCATCATCGCCGCTCAGCGCGGTGTTGCCCCACAGCAGCAGGGAATCGCCCGCCGCGACCTGTTCCGCGATCTGGTTCATGACGGGGTTGCCGCACTGCACTTCGGTCTTCCAGGCAGGCAGGCCGGCGCCGCACTCAAAGCCGTTGTCCGACTGATGCTGCGCCAGGAACTGGCAGGCCACGAACGCTTCGGCGGGATGCTCGGTGTGGGCAGAGATGCTGAAGCCTTCGGCGGGGCCGCCCATCCACTGGTTGTCATAGCCCTTGCCCACGGCGGGGAATTTCACGGCCTTGACCTTGTTTTGCATCTCCGCGCTCAGGGAGCCGGAGAACCACTGGCCATGGACGTACATCGGGATCTCGCCGTTGAAGTAGGGCACTTCGGATTCGTCACGGGTCAGGGAAAGCGCATCGTCCGGGAAAGCGCCCAGGTCGATCAGCGTCTGGAAAGCGGTCATGGCTTCCTTCCAGTCATCGGTAAGGAAGGTGGCGCCTTCGGTCTTGTAGTAGCACGCGCGGCAGGCTTCATCGCCCACGAACCGGAGCGCGATGATGTCCGTATACATGTTGGTCGGCCACTTGTCGCCGCCGCCCAGAGCCATGGGGACCACGCCGGCTTCCCGGAACGCCTTGACGGCCTCAAGCAGCTCGTCCCAGGTCTCGGGGATCTTCACGCCGTACTTGTCGAACAGTTCGGTGTTGCAGTACAGGCAGGAGCAGGCGTTGGTGTAGGGCAGCTGGTATACTTTGCCGTCAAAGGTCATGTTCGCCAGCGCGCCGCCGATCAGCTGACCCTTGATTTCATCGGTCAGATATTCGTCCAGGGGCAGGATATCGCCGCTGCTGACCAGGTTCCAGAGCACGCCGCCGGCGTTCCAGTAGAACACGTCCGGCAGACTGTCGGACAGGGCCAGGGTCTCTCCCTGATCCTTCCAGGCATTCGCCTCGTACCATTCGACTTCCAGCTTGATCTCGGGATGGGCCTCTTCGAACTCAGCCAGCGTCTTGAGCATGGGAGCGCGGTTCGCCTCGGTCTCCGCGGACCAGATGGAGGCGACCTTCAGGACCACCGGTCCGCCGTCGGCGAACGCGGCCGTCAGGCTCAGCGCCATCGCCAGAGCCAATGCCAAAGCAAGGATCTTCTTCATACCTAAGACTCCTTTCGAATATTCTTCTGCGCTTCTTCGCAGCATCTGACTGCATTGTAATCCCTGTCCGCACGATTTTCAAGGCTTTGGGTTAAATTCAACCACAAATGACATGAATTGCGCAATTTCTGATCAGCGTGAGGGGGACAAAGGAAGCAAAAAACGCCGATCCCGGCTTGACAGGCCGATCCGGACCCGTTACACTCAAACCACGGATCAAACGGACGTTCGTCAAACGCATATTCAATCAAGGGAGGGTTCCCATGGAACTTGGCGTGTACTTTGACGCATGGTACAAGCACAACCACTGCTATCACCCGAGCCTTCCCCTGCGCAGCCGGCAGATGATAGAGGACCTGGAAAGCTATCACGCGACGGTGCTGGCCTGGGCCGGGCTCGGCGGCGGGAGCATCAGCCTGCCCTATCTTGCCCACGAGGCCTTTGGCCCTGTGGATCCCCGGATGCAGCTCTACGGCTTCATGAACGACAGCGAGTTCGTTGCCGAATGCAGCCGCCGGGGCATCCGGCTTTTCGGCGTCGTGTTTGAGGTCCAGGGCTGGGAATTTCCAGCGGTCTTTGATGAAGAGGGAAAGATCAAACGCTTGAACCTCCTGGCCCAGGAAACCGAAGGCCACGGCTGGTACGGCCTGCGGGAGTTCAGCCGGGACACCTGTCCCGCGGCCTTTCCCACCTCCCTGAAGGACTATTATCCGGACGGCATCCGGGACGAGGACGGGAACCTCGTGGAGGACCTTTTGGAAGCCTGCTGCACCCGGGACCGGTTCGGCGCGCCCATTCACGCCCGGTGGGTCGAGGTGAAGGGGCATCGGGAAGAAGCCTACCAGATGTGCCGGAACAACCCGGTATGGCGGGAATACCTCAAAAAGGTCATGGAGCTCCAGATCGACGCCGGCGTGCCCGGGATCCAGCTGGATGAATGCGAGCTGCCCATGACCTCCATCTCCTCCGGCGGGTGCTTCTGCGCAAGCTGCATGAAGCAGTTTTCCCGCTGGCTGAAGGAGCGGAAGACGGAGGGAAAACTGCCGCCCGAACTGGAGGGCGTCGACCTGGACACCTTCCACTACGGCAAATACCTGAAGGACCGCGGCTGCTCCTACCCGGAGGGCGCGCCCCTTTACCGGGTCTACTGGGAATTTCAGGTGCGCCAGGTACGGAAATACTTTGGTGAACTGGCGGATCACGCCCGGGCATACGCAAAGGAAAAATACGGACGGACCCTGGAGATCTCCGGCAACTTCTTCAACATGCAGCCGGCCTATTACCCCATCGAAAACAAGGTGGATCTCGTCATTACGGAAATGGAGCATACCCTGTTCCGCCAGCCCTGCTATTACCGCTACTGCGCGGGCTTCGCCGCAGGAAAGCCGGTCATCGTAGCCGAAAACCCCTATGGGGGGATCGTCCCCCGGATGCTGGAAATGCTGGACAGGGGAAAAGGATACGACCTGTACCGGATCTTCCTCCTGGAAGCGTCCATGTACGGCTGCAACATGTCCGTGCCTTACGGCGGATGGATGGGCAACACGATCAAGGATTCCTTCTGGCCGCCGCGGGAAGTCACAGCCGAGGTCCAGGATTTCCTGTATGAGCACGCGTCCTGCTTCCCCAGGACCCGGAGCCGGGGAGCGGCGGTGCTGTACGGCTATGCCAGCTATTCCTGGCGGGATTCCAGCAAGGGCAGCGGCGCCAACGGCATGCAGGACTCCTTCCGGGACCTGATGGACGCCACGGCAGCGCAGTGGCTGGACCCGGAGAGCAAACCCGTTCCCTTCTGGGACTTCATCCGGGCCATGAGCGCGCAAAACGCCCAGTATGACGTGGTGATGCTGCCGGACGGCGACCTGCGGGCGGACGACCTCCCCCCGGACGCGCTGGAGGGGTATCCGCTGGTCATCGTGCCGGACTGCTTCACGCTGACGGAGCGCCAGCAAAGCATGCTGAAGGCGTACGCAAAAGGAGGGGGGAAGGTGCTGGCCGCCGGAAGGCTGGCGGAAGGCACCGATCTCGCCCAGGCGCTGGATCAAACCGGGAACGCGGTGTTCGTCTCCCTGGAGGGCGGGCAGGATGCCTATGTGAAACGCTTCATGAAAGCCTTCGAAGCCCTTTACGGACCGGTCGCGCCGGTGGAGTGCCGCGCGGAAAAGGCCGGCGTCCAGCGGTACGACGCCGACGGAAAAACCTGGATCCACGTGATGAACTACCGCTACGACGAATCTCAGGACCAGGTGCTGCCCTTTGACTGCCTGCGCGTGCGCGTTCCGGACGCCGAAGGGAAAACCCTGAAGGTGTTCACGCCCCGGGGCGTCCAGGAGCCGCAGTGTGTCCTTGAGGGCAGCGATCTGATGATCAGGAACGCGGGGGTGTATACCCTCATCGAATTGGCCTGACGCCTGAATTGCGTTTCGGAAAGGAAGGGATGAGCGGATGCTGATCAAAAACGCATCCTGGATCACGCTGAAAGGAGCCTCCTCCACGGTGAACCCGGTCTTCCGGAGGCGGTTCGTCTGTGAAACGCCTCTCCGGGAAGCCTTCCTGGAGGTGACCTGCGACGGCGTATACGAAGCGGTGCTGAACGGGAAACGGGTGGGAAACTTTATCCTGGCGCCCGGATGGACGGAGTATCCCAAGCGTCTGCAGGTGCAGCGCTACGATGTCGCGGATCTGATCAGCACGGGGGAAAACACGCTGGAGATCACCGTGGGAAACGGCTGGTTCCGGCGGACCAACGCCCCGTGGACCGGGACAAGGAACCCGGACGAGTTCCTTCCGCCCATGCTGATCGCCGTCCTGCTTTTGACAGACGGGGACGGGAAAACGCAGGTCCTCCCGACGGACGGGCAGTGGGAAGCCGCGGAGAGCACCATCACAAAAAGCGGCATCTTCTACGGGGAAGACGTGGATATGACCCGGACGCCCTCCTTCGGGCCGGCCGAAATCTGTGAATTTCCCAAGGATCTCCTGATCGCGCAGGAAGGGCCCGAGGTGCACGAGCAGGAAACGGTTTTCCCGCGGCGCTCCTTCCGGACGCCGAAGGGGGAATGGGTCCTCGACTTTGGACAGAACATGACGGGGTATATGGTCTTTGACCTGGAAGCGCACGCCGGGGAGAAGCTGTACTTCTCCACCGCGGAAGTGCTGGACAAAGAGGGCAATTTTTACACATCCAACTACCGCTCCGCCCGCAGCAAACTGCATTATATCTGCCGGGAAGGAAAACAGACCTACCGGCCGCGCCTGACCTTCTTTGGCTTCCGCTACCTGCGTCTCGACGAGGTGCCGGAGGGGTTCTCCGCTTCCCAGGTCCGCTCCGTCGTCCTGCATTCCGAAATGAAGCGCACCGGATGGCTGGAAAGCAGCGACCCCCTGCTGGACCGGCTGTTTTCCAACATTCTCTGGACCATGAAGAGCAACTACCTGGACATTCCGACGGACTGTCCCCAGCGGGACGAGCGCTACGGCTGGACCGGGGACGGCCAATTGTTCTCCCGGGCAGGCATGTACCTGTATGACACGCGTCATTTTTTCCGGAAATGGCTGGCGGACATGCGGTCCGCCCAATGGGAGAACGGCTGGGTGCCGGAAGTCATCCCGAGCCTGACTGCCTACAAGCCCGGCGGCGCCGGGTGGTCCGACGCGGTGACGATCATCCCCTGGAACCTTTACGAGGCCTACGGCGATCTCTCCTTCCTCTCCGACATGTACGAGGCGATGGAAAAATGGATCGCCTACGTGCCGACGGTCTCCACGACGAAGGACCTGTTCACCGGCTGCTGGACCTACGGCGACTGGCTGGCGCTGGACCTGCCGGAGGATTACGTGCCTGAAACCATTGAACAGGCCAAGCGCGGCTACAGCAAGGACGATCTGGTCTGCAGCGCGTTCTACGCCAATTCCGTACACAACGTCCTCCGGGCGGGCCGTCTTCTGGGCCGGGACGTGAGCGGATATGAGGCGCTTTACGAACGGATCGTGAAGGCTTACAAAGCGCGGTTTTCCGGGCAGCTGAACACGCAGACGGAGAAGGTGCTGACGCTGCACTTCGGCCTGACGGATGAGCCGCAGAAGCTGGCGGATGCCCTCGCAAAGCAGATCCTGGACTGCGGAACCCAGCTGCAGACCGGCCTTGTAGGGACGCCCTACCTGCTTCATGAATTGACCCGGTACGGTTACGCAAAGCTTGCCTGGTCCCTGCTTCTGCGCAAGGAATACCCCGGATGGCTGTATTCCGTCTCCAAAGGCGCGACCACCGTCTGGGAACACTGGGACGGGATCAAACCGGACGGCACCTTCTGGGACGACGACATGAACTCCTACAACCATTATGCCTATGCTTCCGTGGCGGACTGGCTTTTCGGGGCCGCCGCCGGCATCACGCCCGCTTCCCCCGGCTATGCCCGCGCGCGGATCGCCCCGAATCCGGATCCGCGTCTGAAGCGCCTAAATGCGGTTCTGGATACCGTGCGGGGGAAGATCCGTTCCTCGTGGACGTATAATACCGAGGGCGGGATCCGCTTTGAGATCGACACGCCGGTGGAGACCGAGGTCGTGATCGGCGGGGTCGAAAGGACCGTGCCCCCCGGCAGGTACGTCCTTTGGGACGCGTAAGGGACGCGTCCGTCCCCAGGACGGCAGGCAAACCGTGTTCCTTTGCCAATCCAAAAGGAAGCGCAGGTCTTTGGGACCGCGCTTCCTTTTGGAATCCTCCATGATCCAAAGAACGGGACGATCCGCGGATCGTCCCGTTCTCCTGGTCTTTTGTTTGCGTATCGCCTGCTTTCTTCCCGTCCGCAGGCGGTCCGGAAAGAGGCTCAGGCCTTCTTGGTCATTTCGGCGATTTCGTCGGCGAGATTGCTCTCCTTCTTCTCGATGCCTTCGCCGCACTCAAAGCGGACGAACCGGCGGATGGAGATCTTTTCGCCGCTGGCCAGGGTCGCCTCGTTCACCAGGGTCGCGATGTTCTTCTCGGGATCCTTGACAAAGGCCTGCTCCAGCAGCACGTTCTCCTTGTAGTACTTTTCGATGCGGCCTTCCACCATGCGCTCCACGATCTTTTCGGGCTTGCCCTCGTTGAGCGCCTGCTGGCGGAGGATCTCCTTTTCCTTCTCGAGCACTTCCGCGGGGACCTCTTCCTTGCTCACGCACAGGGGGTTGGTCGCGGCGATCTGCAGGGCCACGTCATGGCAGAGGGTCTTGAAGGTATCGGTCTTGGCGACGAAGTCGGTCTCGCAGTTGACTTCCACCAGCACGCCGATCTTGCCGCCCATGTGGATATAGCTCTCGACGGCGCCTTCGCTGGCCACGCGGCCGGCCTTCTTGGCGGCGGCGGCAAGGCCCTTCTCACGCAGGTAGGCAACGGCCTTTTCCATATCGCCGTCGGATTCCACCAGGGCCTTTTTGCAGTCCATCATGCCGGCCTGGGTACGTTCGCGCAGTTCCTTAACCATCTGGGAAGTAACAGCAGCCATGGGAAATACCCTCCTATCAATTTCAAAAATGTGTCAGGCGTTCTCTTCCGCGGGGGCTTCGGCGGCTTCTTCCGCGTCCTGCTCGCCCTGACGGCCTTCCAGAACGGCGTCGGCCATTTTGCCGGCGATCAGCTTGACGGCACGGATGGCGTCGTCGTTGCCGGGGATCACGTAATCCACCTCATCGGGATCGCAGTTGGTATCCACGATGGCCACGATCGGGATGCCCAGGGTGCGGGCTTCGGCCACGGCGATGTGCTCCTTCCGGGGATCCACCACGAACAGGGCGCCGGGCAGGGTCTTCATCTCACGGATGCCGCCCAGGTTGGCTTCCAGCTTTTCGCGCTCGCGCTGCAGCTTGATGACTTCCTTCTTGGGCAGGACTTCGAACTGGCCGTTGGCTTCCATCTTGTCGATCTCGTTCAGACGGTCCACACGGGAACGGATGGTGCGGAAGTTGGTCAGCATGCCGCCCAGCCAGCGGTTGTTGACATAGAACATGTTGCAGCGCTTGGCTTCGGCTTCGATGCTCTCCTGCGCCTGCTTCTTGGTGCCCACGAACAATACGGACTTGCCTTCCATGGCAAGATTGCGGACGAACATGTACGCTTCATCGATCTTGCGGACGGTCTTCTGCAGGTCGATGATGTAAATGCCGTTGCGCTCCGTGAAAATGTACGGAGCCATCTTGGGGTTCCAGCGGCGGGTCTGGTGTCCGAAATGGACGCCGGCTTCCAGCAGATGCTTCATAGAAATGACAGCCATGGGTTCTTCCTCCTTGTTTTTTCCACCGCGCGCTTCGTCTGTCACCGGTCACTGCTCGGGTCAAAACAGCACAAACGGCGCATCCGCGCGCGTGCGTGATACCCGGATAGTCTACCACAGAAAAAGGGCTTTTGCAAGCCCTTTTCCGCAGGTCCTTCGGCGTCTTTCGGCGCCCGGGGTCAGGAACGTGTTTCCTGTTCCGCCGCATACCAGTTTTTTTGGAACGTCAGGATGTTTTTTTCACCCTCCCGGACATACGAAACGCTGTCCATGGTCTGCTTCACCAGATAAACGCCAAACCCGCCGAACTGTCTTTCAGCCACCCCCAATGTCCTTGACGGATCCGGCTTTTGGGTCGGATCATAGGGGATGCCCGTGTCCGACAGGCGGATTCGGATTCCGTCCTCCCCCGCTTCAGCCTCCAGGTCCACGGTTTCCGTCCCGTCCCGGGAGGGATAGGCATAGCTTGCGATGTTCACAAACACTTCTTCCACCGCCATGGCAATCTGTTTCTTCGCCTTTTCCCCGCAGGCCGTCCCTGTCAGTTTGCCCTCCACGAAGGCCAGGGCCGCGGGCAGCTCCTCCACCCGGGCGGACAGGGTGATCCTGTTTTCCTCCCCTGCCGGCGTTTCCCCGCCTGCGTAATACAGACATACCTGGGTGATGTCGTCAAACTGCGGCGCATCGCCCACAAAGGCTTTCAGGCTTTTCCCCACGGTTTCACAGATTTTCCGGCAGCCTGCCTCCCCCGCGCCGAACGCGGCCGACAGCAGCGCCAGCAGCCGGTCGTTTCCGTACATTTGTCCCTCCGCGTTGGCGGCCTCCGTCACCCCGTCGGTATACAGGTACAGATAATCCCCGGGTTCCATCTGCAGGGTCTGCTCCCGGTACCGCACCCCCTCCATCATGGCCAGGACCAGGTTAACCTTCTGCTGGACGAAGGACGCGTTTCCCCGGCGGATCAGCACCGGCGGATTGTGCCCCGCGTTGACAAAGCGGACCAGCCCCGTATCCGTCTCCAGGAAGCCCATCCAGGCGGTCAGGAACATTTCCGCCTGATTGCCTGCACAGAGCTTTTCGTTGGCGTTTGCAAAGACGTCCGCAGGTTCGTCCCCCCGCTCGGCATATTCCCGGAGCACCGTTTTGGAGGTCATCATGAACATGGCCGCGGGAATGCCTTTTCCGGAAACGTCGGCCACCAGGAACGCCAGACGCTTTTCGTCCTGAAGGTAAAAATCGTAGAAATCGCCCCCGACCTCCCTGGCCGGTTTCATTTTGGCAAACAGCGCGAACTCCTTCCGGTCCGGATAGGGCGGAAAGACCGACGGCAAGGCGGAGGACTGGATGCTCTTTGCCAGGGCAAGCTCCTCGTCAATGCGTGCGGCGGCGGCGGCAATATACGCCTTCAGGGTGCTTACGGTGGCGTTGATGTCGTCCGACAGGGAGGAAAACTCCGTGTTGGCGCGCACCTCCACCCTTTCCTCCAGGTCGCCCTCGGCGATCCGGGACAGGGAGGCGTTCACCAGGCCCAGGTTATCCAGCACCAGCCGTTTCACCAGCAGGAAAATGACCGCAAACAGGGCGATGAAGAGGAGGATCTCCATGATCCCCATCACCCGAAGGGAGGAATCCCGCTCCAGGATGATCTCGTTCTCCGGCAGGACCGCCAGGATATAATACCCTTCTGTAAAGATGTAGACGCAGGCGCTCCTTACGCCGTACACCTCGGTGCGGAACACCTCTCCCTCCGGCATGCTGTCCCGGTCGATCCAGATCCCCGTTTCCTTCAGGTTCTGCCCTTCAAGGCCATGGCGGTCGCTGACGATGTTCCAGTCCTCGCTGGCGATGATGATACAGCCCGACTTGCCCACATGCCGGTTTTTCGCGGCATTGATGACGGATTCGCCGATGTCCCTGTGAAAGCGCTCCCCGTCGTAGCCCACCTGCACAAAGCCCCCTGCCTCAAGCTTCACCGCCGCATATTTTCTGAACAGCGCCGGGTCGAACGACGTGGGCTGGTAGTTTTGCACATACGCCTCCGCCCCTCCGTCCAGAAGCACCATGAACTCCCCCGACTGCGCGCCGTCGCGCATGTCGTAATTCAGGAACTGAGGAAGGGTGGTGGCTATGATGATGCCGTTTTCGTTGATCACGTTGATTTCCGCCACGTCATAGCGCTCAAGAAGCTCCAACAGAAAGGCGTCCTCCGCAGGGATTCCCCCGTCCAGCCTGCCGGCAATGCGGCAGGTCAGATCCAGAAGGTTTTTGTCCGAGGCGTCCATGACATCCTGTCGGACGTCCTGCACGTTGAGGTTGAGCAGCGTCACCGCGCTGCTTTCCGATCTGAGGGTCTGATGCACAAAGGTAAAGGTCATGGAGGACAGAAAGCCCAGGACCACGATCACCAAAAGGCCCCGGAGGAAGACCCTGGAAATGGTGATGCTGCGCCGTTTCCCCGCGCCGGCATGCCCGTCCATGGTCACAGGATCTCCATCAGGTCCGACAGGCCGGTCACGTCAAACACTTCCCGGACATCCTCCTGCATGTTCCGGATGACCATACGGCCCTGTCGGTTCATCACCTTCTGGGCGGCGCTCACCACCCGGAGCCCCGCCGAGGTGATATAGGACAGGCGCTCAAAATCAAACACCAGTTCCTTTACCCCTTCAATGCCGGTGCGCAATTCCGCCTCCAGCTGCCTGGAGGTAAGAGTGTCCAGACGCCCGTCCAGGGCAATCGTCCAGACGCCGTCTTCTTTGGCCGTCTTTATTTCCATACGCGTTCCCTCCTTGTTTACACGTCTTTGTCCATCAGCTGCCGGGAGACCAGATGCGCAAACAATCCCTGTTTCTCCATCAATTCCTCATAGGTCCCTTCCTCTGCGATCTTCCCGCCGTCCAATACGACGATCCTGTCGCACCGGCGGATGGTGGACAGGCGGTGGGCAATGACCAGCCGGGTGCATTTCATCCTGTCCAGGGCCTCGGACACCTGCTTCTGCGTCAGGTTGTCCAGGGCGGAGGTGGCCTCGTCAAACATCAGGATCTTCGGCTTTGGCGCGATGGCCCGGGCAATCATCAGCCGCTGCCGCTGTCCGCCCGATATGCCGCCCTGGCCTTCCGAGATCAGGGTGTTCATGCCCATGGGCATGCCGCGGATGTCGTCGGCAAAGCCGGCCGTCTCCGCGGCTTCCCAGGCCTCCCTCAGGCCCAGCCAGGGGGCGCAGACGGTGATGTTGGAAAAAATGTCCCCCATGAACAGCTTTCCGTCCTGCATCACGGTGCCGATGCGGCGGCGCAGGGATTTCGGGTCCAGGGTCTTCAGGTCCCGCCCGTCATAGTACACCGCCCCCTTCAGGGGCTGTTCGAAGCCCAGAAGGACGCGCATCAGGGTGCTCTTGCCGCAGCCCGTCTTCCCCACGACGGCCACGTACTCCCCGGGCCGGATCTTCAGGCTCAGGTTGTCCAGCACAAGGGGCATGTCCGGACGGTAGCGGAAGGAGACATTGTTCATTTCGATCCCCCCCGAAAGCCGGGTGACCATGGCCTTGTTCTCATCGATTTCCGGAGCCGTCTCCAGGATCGGGCGCACCATTTCCAGGATCGGGCGGATCTGCGCCACGGATCCGGCTGCCCCGGCCAGGGCCAGGAAGGCCCCGCTGACCGCGCCGTAGGCGCTGTTGAAGGCATAATATTCCGAAATGCTTACGCCGCTCCGCACCGCCGCGTAATACAGCGCCATGGTGCCGATCAGGGAAACGGCGGTGGTGATTACGCCGCTCAGTTTCAGGAGCGCGGGGGGATTGTAAACCAGCCGCGCGTTTTCCGCATACAGTTTTCCCCACCGCGCAAACGCGCGCTGCTCCGCCCCGGAAAGGCGGATCTTCTGGATCCCCGCGATCATCGCGTGGCAGACGCTGCTCTCCCTGGCGGCAAGGGCCATCTGCTGCCGGGACACCTTCACCTGCAGCAGCATCGAAGACACGGAAACCGCCACGGTGCACAGCGTGACAAGCAAAGAAGGCGCCAGCAGAGCCGGCGCGTACAGAAAAATCTGCGAAACATACGCCAGGGAAAACAGGCTGGTCAGCCCTGTGGACAGCGCCATGTCCACCAGCTGCGTGGCAAGGGCCTGAACAAAGCCGATTCGTGAGGACAGCTCGCCGGCACTGTACTGCTTGAAAAAGCCTGCCGGCAGCGACAGCACCCGCATCATGGACGCAGCCTCGACGCTGATCTGCAGCTTGGTGTTGATCCGGGCCAGCGCCAGGTTTTTGACCGTTGTAAAGGCCAGGACCGACAGGGACGCGCAAATCATAAAAATGGCCATGCCGGTCAGGGCCCGGAGGCTGCCGGACAAAAGCACGTCCGAAAACAGCAGCCGGTTCAGGCCGGGAAGCAGCATGCCCGTGAACGTGACCGCGGCCACCGCCCCGCCGAGCATCACCAGGTCCGCGGGGGAGAGCTGCTCCAGGACATATTTCAGCAGGCTTCCGGCGCCCATTTTTTTCAGGGGAAACGGCTTGTAAAATGCAAACGCTTCCCGGTCGATCAGCGCCTCGGTGTTCCGGTTCAGGCGGACGCTCCGCCCGGTTTTCCGGTCATAAAAACAGTACCCGTTCAGCCCGTGCGGCAGCAGGGCAACCACGCTGCCGTCGTCCCTGCGCGTGCCCAGCATCGCCCCAAAGGCGTCTTTATACCACCCTTTTTCCAGGAGGACGCTGCGCCGCATGATGCCGTAAGGACGCATCAGGAATTCCAGCACCTCGTTCATGTCCCGGATGCTCTCGGGGACTTCCCTGGGCCTGACATGATAATAGTTCAGGATGCTGCCGACGGCGTCCGCGGTCAGCTGACGATCGTCGTTCAGGGCCTCCGACATCTTCCGGCCCATCACCGCCCCGGCGATCTCCCGGAAAGAATCCTCGAAAGCCGCGCGGTCCGCCGTTTTCCTTTCCCGGATCTGCTCCTCAAACCAACCCACCTGGGATCCCTCCCGCCATTTGGATCAAAAGCAGCAACGCACTCCCAACGTCAAAACATGAGAAACGGGGACATTGAAACCGTGCCGGCGTTCCTCGCGGCGCGGTGCCGCCAAAACACCTTCCCCGGACCGGTGCGCGGCCCTATTCCGCCGTGACCAGCGATTTGTATCTGCCGCCGAGGGCAAGCAGCTCCTCGTGGGTCCCGCGTTCCACAGCCCTTCCATGGTTCAGCACGATGATCTCGTCGCAGTCCCGGACGGTCGAAAGCCTGTGCGCCACCACGATACAGGTGATCCCCCGCATCCGGATGGACTGCGCGACCTCGTATTCCGTACGGGCGTCCAGTGCGCTTGTCGCTTCATCCAGGATGATCACCGTGGGGTCCTGGGCCAGCACCCGGGCGATCTCCAGCCGCTGCCGCTGGCCCCCGGAAAAATCCCTTCCGCCTTCCGCAAGGCGGTATTGATAGCCGCCCTCCCGCCGCATGATCTCCTCGTGGATGCGGGCGTCCCGCGCGGCCATGATCATTTCGTAGTCCTCAATGGACTGATCCCACATTTTGATGTTGTTGGCGACGGTGTCCTCAAACAGGATGATATCCTGGTCCACTACCGCCACGGACCCGGTAAAGACGCCGCGGTCGATGGCCGAAATCGGCTTTCCGTCAAACAGGATCTCCCCGCTCCAGGGCTCGTACAGCCCTGAGATCAGCTTGGCCAGGGTGCTCTTTCCGCAGCCGGACATCCCGACCAGCGCTACACACTGCCCCGGCTCCATCTCCAGGCTGAAATCCTCGATCAGCGGGCCGGCCAGTCTGCTGTAGCCGAAGGTCACATGCCGCAGGGACACCTTGCCGGACAGCTTGTCGAAGGCCTCTTCCGGGTCCTCTTTTTCCTCCCTCGCAAAAGCCGGCGCGTCCGGATACTCCATCACGTCCTCAATACGTTCCATATCGGTCCGCATTTCCTGGAACGTCTGCCCGGCGGAGATCAGCTGGTTGGCCGGCCCCATAAAGGAGGCAAGAAACCCCTGGAAGGCCATGATCATGCCCACGGTAAAGCGGCCCTGCATGGTCAGGCCGATGCCCAGGATCACCGTGACCACGTTCAGCGTCCGGCTGACCGCCCCGGGGATCATGCCCAGGTACTGGTTCAGTCTCGCAAAGCGGATATTCTGGGTGTTGACCGAAGCCTGATAGCCTGCCCACCGTTCAAAATAGCCGTTCTCCGCCCCGCTGGCCTTGATGGTCTCGATCATGTCCAGGGCGCCCATGGTGGCGCCGGAGAGCTTGCCCTTGTCCCGCATGGCGACCCGGGTGATGTTCACCCGTTTTTTGCCGATATACCGTGACAGGCCCAGGTTGACGGCCATGGAGGAAAGCCCGACCAGGGTCAGCAGCCAGGAATACCGGATCATCACCACCAGGTAAAAAACCATCATGGCCGTGTTCAGCACAAGCGGCGCAAGGGTGTTCACCACCTGGCCGGCAATGGACGCGTTGCCGGCCTTGCGCGCCTGGATGTCCCCCGCCATCCGCTGGGAAAAAAACGACATGGGCAGCTTCATGATCTTCCACATATAGCCGGCATTGCCGACGGCGGCCATTTTCCCGTTGATCCGCAGGGAATAGACGGCCTGGATCCAGGCGGCCGTCAGCCGCATGACAGCCAGCACACCCAGCCCGACAAAAAAGGGGGCAACCCAGGCCGGGTTTGAGCCGGGAAGCAGGTAATCCAGGAACGCGCGGGAAAACCCGGCGCTGAGGATGCCGGTCAGGGAAGCGATCACCGTGGTGAGCGCCGTGAACAGGACGGCGCTCTCCGCCCCCTGCAGACGCTTCCGGGCAAAGGCTAGGACGCTCTTGGGCCGGCCCTCCGGCTCAAAGCCTTCCCCCGGCGCCATCAGAAGCGCGATGCCCGTAAAGGCGCGGTCGAACTGCTCCATGGTCACCGTGCAGCTGCCCTTGGCAGGATCGTTCAGATACGCCTTGTCGCCCTTAAACCCGTTGCACACCACAAAATGGTTGAACTCCCAATGGACAATGCACGGAAAACTGCCGTCCCTGCGCAGCGCCCCCGGCTCCGCGCGGCAGCCCCGGGCCGTCATGCCGTACCCGCGGGCCGCTTTCAGCACATTCAGGGCATTGGAGCCGTCCCTGCTCACGCCGCAGTCGGCCCGCACCTGCTCCAGCGGGATCCATTTCCCGTAATAGGCCATGACCATGCAGAGGCAGGCCGCGCCGCATTCCAGCGCTTCCAGCTGCATCACCACCGGCACCTTTGCCACACCTTTCCGGACAGGCTGTCTGATCTTCTGCCTCGCCATCGTTCACGCCCCCAATGATACGCGGAATGCAATCAGGGCCGGCCGCACCGTCCCTTTTCCCTCCGGAAAAAACTCAGTTCGTCACCAGCGAAATCGGATGGATCTCCACGGTCCCTCCGTCCGGGGTCTTCGCCTCCAGCGTGCCAAATATACTCCAAGCCAGGATCCCCGCCAGCAGGAGCACCAGCGCCAGCAGAACCAGCCACACGGAGGGCGAGGTGACACGGATATAATCGTTCAGCTGTTCGGGAGAGGAGATCCGGTCCATGGTCTTCTTGCGGAAAATGCTCATTTTCCATTCCTTTCGTTCCGCACGGCGCAGACAGCCGCTTCTTTCCTTTCGAAAAGTCCCGGCTGCCTGCGCCTGCAGATCCCTCTCATTCCCCTCCGGCCCCTCCCGACGCGGCGTCCCGTGGACGCCCGCGGGGATTCAGGCCGCAGGACCTGCGAGATCAGTTGTATTCAAAGGCGTTGTTGTCACAGATATAAACGACGTTGGGGTCGCGGCCGTAATTGTGCCAGTCGCAGAGGTAGTCGCTGTAATACAGGAACGTGTTGTCGCACGCGTCGGTAAAGTAGCAGTTTTCCATGTCCATGAAGTCATACTTGCAATCGGGATGCTTTTCGCCATGGGTGTGCCCGGAAGCCCCGCCGCCGGCGACGGCAAACAGCGCTTCGTCCTCCAGGTCCCTGAGCCCGGCGATTTTCTCGTCCGTTTTTTCTTTCAGTTTCTCAGCCTCTTCCCTGACGAAGGCCTCAAGGTCCTCCCCGGTCACCTCAAAGCCCATTTCCTTTGCCAGGCCGGTATAGACCGCGTTCCTGTCCTTGTCCTCCGAAGCCTGGATTCCGTTCCGGATCTTTTCCATCGCCTGGGGATTCTTCTTCAGCGCCTCAAAAAAGGCCGCCACGATTTCTCTTGCCATGCTTTACACCCCTTCGTTGTCTGTATTCCGAGGATTGTGCCGTCTGTCTTCACACGATCAGGGACAAAAGGTCCGGAACTTTGTCCACCATGTTGCCGGGACAGATGTGCTGGGTCATGGAGCACTCATAGCCCTCATACCGCTGGAGCACGGCGTCGCACCCGTCGTTCACCCAGCAGTTTTCCTTGTCGCGGTACGTGTCCTTGCATTCTTCATTCTCTTTCACGCCGCCGGCGACGACCGCCAGTTCCTCATCCGCCATGTTTTCGATCTCCGCGATCTGGGCATCGGTCTTTTCCTGCCGCGCGGATTCCTTCCCCGCCAGATAGTCCTTCAGGTCCTCCTCGGATATTTCATAGCCGTTTTCCCTGGCGATGCCCAAAAGCACCTTCAGTTTTTCCTCCATGTTTTTTGCGGGCTCCATGCCCTTGAGTTTTTGGACGATCTCGGGCTTGCCTTTGATTTCCTCCAGAAACACTTCAAACCGGTTCTTTCCCATGGTTCCTTCTCCTTTCAGGATCATTCGTTGACTGCCCCGGTATTCACAGGCGCCGGGAACACCTTTGTTTTCCGTCGCGGATGCATTCACCTCTTTTCTGTGGCTGAATGACAGCGTCTCCTGGACGCTCCTCTTTACGGACAGTCGGCAGGGCTGTCCGACGGAAGCGGGTTTTGCCGGTTCCTTGGGGGATTGCGCCGGATGTACGCTTCAAACGCGCCGCCGGCCGCCGCCGTGATCCTCTCCTCGCCTTTGTTTTCAAAAAACCAGCAGACCTCCGGATCCACGGCGTAATAATCGTCCCCCGCCATCAGCGCGGCGTTCCGGCAGCCGCCGATGCACCGGTCCACATAGGGGCATTCCCTGCATTTGGGGTTCCGGCTGCGCACGTCGCCCACCGTCGCGCCGCAAAGACGGCTGAACGGGGTATCCGTCTGCAGGATCTCCTTCAGCGGGGTCTCAAACAGGTTTGGGAAATGCTTCGCGTAGTCGCAGTCCCCCATTCCCATGCAGGGGCACACCATTCCTTCCGCGCCGATATAGAGATTGTGCATGAGCACCGCGCAGGACGGCATGACCGTCTCCTCCTCGGGCGTACAGTGCCGGCGATTGTAGATGCGCCAATGGCTTTCCCCCGGGGTATACATGAATGCGCCGGACAGCATGATGGACAGGGGCGCGTCGTCTTCAAAGTACTGCGGGATGTATTCCTCAAACGTTTCCAGTTCTTCTTCCCGGGTCAGCCTCAAGTGCTGCAGCTCCGGCTGGGCCCATTCGCCCAGGTCCATCATGGAGCCGCACTTCATGCTGCGCACCCCCAGGGAGGCCATCAGCTTCACCGACTCCCGCAATACATCCCGGTTTTCCCGGTGCATGCACATGGAAATGGAGACGATATATTTCCTGTCCCTGAGCAGCTTCAGCGCCCGGATGGTCCGTTCCTCCGCGCCGGGCACACCCCGCAGAAAATCATGGCGGCCGATGCCGTCAAAGCTCAGCTGGAAGCCCGGGTGCACATGCCGCCTATCCAGTTCATCCAGGAAGCGATCATCCACCAGCCATCCGTTGGTATACAGGATGCTCACGCCGATCTCCCTTGCCTTGAGGGCGTCCACAATGTCCAGAAAATCCTGGCGGATCAGCGGCTCGCCCCCGGTCAGCCCCACCTGGAAGATGCCGCATTCCGCCAGCTGGTCCGCGATGGCCATGATCTGCGCATGGCTTGGGGCGCCATGCTTGGCATGCGGCGCGGACATAAAGCAGTGGCGGCATTTCAGGTTGCACGCGCCGGTGATGGACCAGTGCGCCTGGCGGATGTACCTTGCCGGATAGGCTTTGTATTCCTGCTCCGGAAGAAGCAGGTCCAGAAGGCCCGCAGGCCGCACCGCGCCGGCTTTTTTGGCTTCCTCCAGGAATTTCCGGCTGTCCGCCGGAAGCCGTTCTTCATCGATGTCGTGCGCACCGTCGCAGCGCATCAAAAGGATCATCTGCTCCTTGGAAAGAAACCGGGCGGTTTTGCGTACGGTGTCATACAGCGCGGTATGATGATCCTGCCAGCCGCGCAGACGATAGCGCCTGGTCAACAGATATTTCATGGTGTCCCTCCGGCCTTCAGGCCTGTCCTTCCTTCTTCTCCGGGTCCTGGTCCCCTTCCGCTTTCTCTTCGTTCTTCAGGCCGCCGGCGGCGCCGTACAGCGCCCCGTCCGGCAGGAAATCCACGGTTTCTTCGGGTTCGTTCGTCCCCGCTTCCTCCCGGGCCCCTTTCGTTCCCCGTTTCTTCAACAGCAGGACCGTCACGGTCACGCCCGCCATAAAGGCGGCGACGGCCGTCAGCACATAGCCCCCCGCACTGTCAAACAGCGCCACGGCCCCGCTGAAGGGCCCGAGGATCCGGCAGGGGACCCCGCCCGGAAACAACACGATCCCAAGGAAGAGCGCCAGCCCCCCGCATGCCGCGCCAAGCGCAGCGGTCTGGCGCCGTTCTGCCCTGCACTTCAGCATGTCCGTTTTTGTGTGCAGGGCGCGGATCCTTTCTTCCCTGGTCATATCCGGATATACCTCCCACCCTGAAAAGCCTTTCACCTATACAGTGCCCAAAAAACAAAAAAACCCGAAGCGGGTTTTTTCTTTTTTTATTTTTGATTATCGGATTGCGTTTTCCTTTGGCCGCTGTTCTGCAGGCGCCTTTCAAATCATCCCTTGCTCCCGCAGGATCTTTGCTGCCGGTGCGGCGCATTCATGGGTGCGCCGTGCCCGGCGTGGGGCTGCCCGCCCGGCGGGACCTGCCGATGAGAAAATAGGCCAGCACCATCGTCAGCGGAAGAACGCTTCCAACCCAGAAGACCGCCCCGGTCTGGTTGACGAGCACGTTAAAAATGGCATGAAAGGTGATCACGGCGCACAGGAGGGCAAAGCCGCCCACAGCCCGCAGCCAGGCCCGATCCCACAGAAAGAAGACCCCCACGGACACAGCGCGCCCGCAGACCACATGCATGGCCCCGGTGCCAAATCCCCTGACCAGCAGGCGCAGCAGATCGTCCGACCCATAGCTGGTCAGATAGCAGACGTTTTCAAACGTCGCAAAGCCCACCGACACCATCAGCGCGCCGTGGACGGCCTCCCCCCTTTCGGGTTCAAACACCAGCAGGAAAAAAAGGACCGGCAGCACCTTCAGGATCTCCTCCACCGTGGGGGCAATGTCAAACGCCGCATGCTGCGTATCCGTTTCCATGATCCCAGCAATAAACGTGCTGACATAGGCGGAAAACAGGCAGGCCGTCATGCCGGACAGAAGGAACAAAAGCATCACGCGGCCCTGCCGCCGCATGAACAGCTGCGCCACCAGCACCGGCGCGGTCAGGCAGATATAGACGTTCTCAATGTAGTTCACGCCGTCACCGTCCTTTTGACCGCAGGGAGGAAAAACACCATGCACCCTGTCAGCAGCACGTCCAGGCCATAATAGATCAGGTTCATGGGGGGATTGTCCGCAAAGCAGGAGGCCGTCCAAAGGGCGTATTCCAGCAGGCAGTAGACCAGCGTGACCGCTGCCAGGGAACGCTTTCCCCCCGCGGGCGTCTCCGAAAGGATCCGCAGCGCGGTGAACAGCAGCAGGCCCATCAGGCAGGCATAGATCAGGTTATTCCCGTATTCGCCCCACTGCATGAAGAACGCCGCCATGCCCAGGGTGAACACCGGGCCCAGGAAGGGCAGCAGGCGCCTTTCCCGCGGCCTGTGCGGCGGCGAGGTATGCCGAAGAAGCAGGTACAAAAACATGATGGCGGCGTACCAGCTCAGGTCCGAAACCACGGAAAAGACCGGGGTCCGCCCAAAAAAGAGCAGATACACCAGCCAATAAATGTCCCCCAGGATCCAGCCGGCGTAGAACAGCAGGAGCATCGTCCAGGTCCGGCTCTCAAAGGCCAGGACCCGGAGCAGCGCCCATCCTGCGCAAATGAGGAGCACGGCGGTCTGAAGGCCGTTTTCAGCGATCTCGATCATCCGTCTTTTCCTCCTTGCGGCTGCGCAGGCGAAAACAGACCATCGTGAACAGTCCCCCCAGGCAGAAGGCCGCCAGGGCCACCGCGATGTATCCAAGGGCCGGCCGGGAGGCGAAAATGCTGCCCGTCAGGGTCTCCTCCCCGGCCGCCGCCGTGAACTTGGGCGCTGCCGCCGCTGCCAGGGCGATCCCAACGGCCGCCCCCAGGCAAAGGGCCCCCATGCCTGCCTCCCGGGCCAGTTCCGCGCGGCGGGCGTTTTTCCGTTTCAGCGTTTCCATCCGGCGATGCATCTCGTTGACGCGTTCTTCAGAGGTCCGCATGGGTGAACCCCTCCTTTTCCATTTCCAGGCGCAGCCGTTTTCTGCCGTTTCTCAGCAGGTCCTCCACCCGTTTTTCCCCGCATCCCAGGACCTCGGCGGCCTGGGCGTAGCTCATGCCCATATCGTAGAAAAGCCAGAGCGCTTCCCGGTACTGTGGCGCGATGCGGTTGAGGCATCGCTGCAGCACGCCGCTTTTCTCCCCGGCGAAAAGCTGCTCCTCCGGCGAGGAAGCGTCTGACGCCGGCAGGGTCTCATCCAATGTGAACTCCCTGCGGCGGAACCGGATACGCCAGAGACGGTTGGCCTTGTTCCTGGCTGTTTTGAACAGGTACGCCCGGAAAGCCCCCGGCACAATGCGCGGCTTGCGCACCAGGATCACGGCAAAGCAGTCCAGCATCAGGTCCTCCGCGTCCTGGGCATGATGAAGAAAGCCGTCCAGGTACGCCGTCAGTGCGTTGCCGTACCGCAGCATCAGCTCGTCCCCCGCGCTTTCCTCGCCGGACAGGTACCGTTGATAAAGCGCGTCGTCGGTGGGGGGGCCTTCTCCGGTGGATCCCGTACCGTGCTTCAGATCGCTCCCAGCCATTCCAGGTATTCCTCCAGGCACATGTCCATTTCCTGCATTCTTTCTGCGTGCTCCCTGCCCACGTAGCGGTAATGCCATTCCTCCCCCAGGAAGCCGGTGATGTCCTCTTTTTCGTCGGTGTAGCGGATGACAAAGCCGTATTCGGTGCAGTGGTTGTACAGCCAGGCGTACTGGGCCGTATCCACAAAGGCATCGGAGGTATTGGCCGCGTTCAGGTCAAAGGCCAGACCGCTGTGGTGTTCGCTGGTCCCCGGGTCCGCCACGGTCTGTCTTGTGGCCGAAATGGCGCTCTGCCTGGTGCGGCCGTCCTGAAGGAACCGGTTGACATAATTGTTGAAGATCCTTTCCTGGGCCGCCCAGGTGCGGTACGCCTCCCGGATCTTCCAGCTTCCGATGCCGTCCCGCACCGCCGCCTCCAGCATATCCTTCAGGGCCAGAACGGCTTCCTCCACCCCCTGGGCGTCCGAATCGGCCAGTACCGCCAGATCCGACGGGATCACGTCCCGGAGGTAGACCAGGTCCGCCGGCACAAACTCCCTGTCCACGGGATGCTGCTTGTTGACAAGCATCGGCTTTTCCCCGTCCAGCATCGCCACGGGGGAAGGGGTCACCTTCACCTCCCGGGGGGACGCGCTTCCGGAGAAAAGAAGCTGCCAGGTCTTCTCCCCCGCTATGCCGTCCGCGCTCAGGCCGTGCTGGCTCTGGAAGGCCTTCACGGCGCTCCGGGTGCCGCTGCCGAACTGGCCGTCCAGTTCCCCGGAATAGAAATCCAGTTCCTTCAGCTTCTCCTGCAGCAGCCGGACGCCCTCCCCCGAGGCGCCCTGGGACAGGAGCACCTGGGTCGGGGCGGGTTCAGACGTGGGCTGCGGCGCGGGGGTCGGCCCGGCCGGGGCGGCGGTTGGCGTCCCGGCCGCGTAGGCGGCTTCCGCCCGGACGGCAGCGTCAAGGCGGATGGCATGCACCGTGGGGGTGGGGGCCTGCGTCACCTTCAAAAGCGCCTCATATTCCGTCTGACGGCTTTCCGCCAGCACCAGCAGGACGGCGGACAGGGAGATCAGGACCGCGCAGCCGACGGCGAAGGCCTTCAGGCCTGGTTTCTTTCGTTTCATGGTCCATCCTTTCACGTTTTCATCGGGGAAAACCGAAAGCGCGCCGCGGGACAGCGCAAGCAGGGGACCCTTCAAACCGTCCCCTCGCGGCGCGCGGGATCACCGGAATTCGTAGACGACCGCCTCCAGAGGCTGAAGGACGCCCTGCCCGCTTTCCGGCAGGGTTCCAAAGATTCTTTCCGCCCCCTCCGTCATGGAGGCGTCATAGGCGGCCGGGGCGGTGGACAGGTTGATCAGCACCAGGGCCTTTGCCTCCTGCGTTTCCCGCTCGAAGGCAAAAATCTGCCCGTGGTCGTGCATCTGTTCCAGGTAACTGCCCTCCGTCAGTTCCTCATGCTCCTGCCTGAGGCGGGCAAGGGCACGGTACGTGTTCAGCACGGAGTTCCCGTCCGCGGCCTCCGATTTGGCGTTGTACACCTTGAAGTCGTCATACACCGGCATCCAGGGAGTCCCGGAGGTAAAGCCCGCCTGGGGGGAATCGTCCCACTGCATGGGGGTCCTGGCGCTGTCCCGGGCAAAGCGATGCACGCCCTTGAGGGCCTCCTCCGCGGAATACCCCTCCCCGAGGGCAAAGGCGTAATGGTTCTTTGTGGAAACGTCGTTATAGGCGTCGATGCTTTCCCAGGCCACGTTGACAAAGCCCAGTTCCTCCCCCTGCATGATGAAGGGCGTGCCCCGCAGGGTCATCAGAAGCACCGCCAGGGCCTTGGCGCCCAGGACCCGGTCCGCGTCCTGCGGCAGGAAATGGCTGACGGACCGGGGCTGGTCATGGTTCTCCAGGAATACCGGCACCCATCCGCCCGTGCTGCCAGTGGTCTCCTGGCTTTTTGAAAAGAAGGCCTTCCATTCCGGAAGGGTCCACGGGCGGACATTGCACCAGTTCATCTCGTCCGGCAGGTCCACAAGGACGTGGCCGAACTCAAAGATCATGTCAAAGACCCCGTCGGGCCCCACCCACAGGGGCAGGTCCTCCGCCGGGACGCCGTTGGCCTCCCCGACGGTAAAGATGTCCGCGTTTTCCCGCACGTTGGCCTTGAACTCCCGCAGGAAGTCCAGGATGCCCTCGGTGTTGGCGGTCATGCCGTGGATGCCCGCCGTGCCGTCCTTAGCGTCAGGGACGCCGTCCGGAAAGCCCGCAGGCTTTTTGATATAGGTAACCGCATCCATGCGGAACCCGCCCACGCCCTTGTCGAGCCAGAAACGGGCCACGTCCGTCAGGGCCGCGCGGACCTCGGGGTTCTCCCAGTTCAGGTCCGGCTGCTCCGGCAGGAAGGTGTGCAGGTAATACTGTCCCCGGCTCTCGACGTATTCCCAGGCCGACCCGCCAAAGATGCTGCGCCAGTTGTTGGGGGCGCTGCCGTCCTCCCGGGGATCCGCCCAGATGTACCAGTCGCTCTTTTCCCCGTCGCGGGAAGCCTTGGATTCCAGGAACCAGGCGTTCTCCCGGGAAGTATGGTTGAATACCAGGTCCATGACGATGCGGATGCCCCGCTTGGCGGCCTCGCCGATCAGCTCCTCCATGTCCTCCATGGTGCCGTAGACCGGATCGATGGCGTAGTAATCCGCCACGTCATACCCGTTATCCGCCTGGGGGGAGGCGTAGCAGGGCGTCAGCCAGACGGCCCCCACGTTCATTTCCTGAAGATAGTCCAATTCGGACAGGATGCCCCGCAGGTCCCCGATGCCGTCCCCGTTCGAATCCTTGAAGCTTTTGACATAGATCTCGTAGGCCACGGTCTTTTTCCACCAGGGGGAGGTCTCCTGCTCCGCCAGGCCGCTCCCCGTCCCCAACGCAAGGGAAAGGGACATGCCCAGGGCCGCCGCCCTTAAAACGCTTTTTCTATTCATCTTCATCCCGTTCCTGTTCCAATGGGTCCCTCACCGGGATCCCCTTTTGCCAAGCGGCTCCGTCCCACGGGGGAGCGGAGCCGCAGTACCCGAATTCCTTTACGCTTCCTGGTCCAGTTTGGGCTTGCGGATCGCGTCGCGGATCAGCCGGCCGAGCCCCCTGAACCCATGGCCGTTGCACATGAAGAGGAGGTCCTCGGCCATGGCGTTGTTCAGGGCGCCGCCCATCATCTTGGCCATGCCCCGGAAGGGGATGTTGTAGATGAACAACAGGTTCAGATCCGGCTTGCCCTGCCCGATGGCCTTGTTCACCTTGCCTGTCAGGATGCGGTACACCAGGCGGGCAAGGGGATTCTTCGCGTAGGAAAGCTGCCGGATGGTGTCGTTCATCTCAAGCTCCCGGGCACGGTTCCAGGTATGCAGGGGGATCCTGCGTCCAAGCAGCGCCTGGAAGGCCTCGTCCGGCACGTCCATCAGGTCGCATTTTTTATAGCACTCAAAGGCCGGCCCCGCGTAGGGGTTCTGTTTGCCGGTGCCCTTGATCTCCCAGGTGCCGCGCAGGCGGATCTCCTCGCAGGAGGCGCCCACCCGGATCTCATACACGCCGCCCTCGGTCTCAAAGGCATGGGTCACGGTGCTGAAATACCGGAAGGTGTATTTGTCAAAGGGGATCTCCACCTTCGCCGTTTCCCCCGCCTTCAGGCTGACCCGGGCAAAGCCCTTGAGCTCCATGGCCGGACGGAAGATCTTCGCCCCGGGCAGGGACACGTACATCTGGGCGATCTCGTCCCCGTCCCTTGTCCCGGTGTTGGTGATCTGGAAGGCGATCCCCTTCTCCGAAATGGACAGGCCGCTGTACTCAAAGGTCGTATAGGACAGGCCGAAGCCGAAGGGGAACCGCACAGGCTTCCCCGCCGTGGTGAAATACCGGTAACCCACAAACAGGCCTTCCCGGTACTCGCTGGTGGCCTCCTTCCCCGGGTAATAGCGGCTGACCGGGGTCTCCTCATACGCAAGGGGGAAGGTCTCCGCCAATTTGCCGCCGGGGTTCGCCTCCCCGCAGAGCACCCGCACCAGGGCCTCCGCGGCCGCCTCTCCCCCCAGCCCGCCGTAGAGCAGGGCATCCACGCAGTCCAGCCAGGGCATTTCCACGGCGCTTCCGCAGGAGAGCACCGCCGCCACCGGCACCTTCAGGGCCCGCAGCTTTTCCATCAGGCGGACCTGGTTCTCCGGCAGGCGCATGTGCGACCTGTCCAGGCCCTCGGTCTCAAAGCCCTCCGGCAGGCCGATGTACAAAAGCACCGCCTCGGCCCCCTTGGCAAGTTCAAGGGCCTCCTGCTCCAGGGCGGCATTCTCCCGGTCCAGGCGCTCAAAGCCCTGGGCGTAGCCCGCCTGGTTGGGGAAATACCGGCCGATCAGGGGCAGGGTCTCGTCCACCTGATGGGCGTTGACCATGCTGCTGCCCGCCCCCTGGTAGCGGGAATGGGCCGCGAAATCGCCGATCACGGCCACCTTCGTCTCCTTTTTCAGGGGCAGGAGGCCGTTTTCGTTTTTCAACAGCACGGCGCACTTTTCGGCCGCCTCGCGCACCTTCCGGTGCTGCGTCTCCGCGTCCGGCGCGGGGACGGGCTCCCGGGCGGTGGTCTCCAGGACCACGTCCAGGAGCTGGTCCACCCTTTCGTCCACCAGGGATTCCTTGATCTCGCCCTTGCGGACGGCTTCCATCAGCTGCAGGGCGCTGTCGTCGCCGGCGGCGGGCATTTCCAGGTTCATGCCGGCCCGGACGCCTTCCACATAGCTGTTGCTGCCGCCCCAGTCGGTAACCACCATGCCGTCATAGCCCCATTCCCCCCGGAGGATGCCGTACAGCAGGGGGCTTTCGTTGGTATAGGTGCCGTTCAGGCGGTTGTAGGAGGTCATCACGCACCGGGGCCTGCCCTCGGTAACGGCGATCTCGAAATTGGTCAGGTAGATCTCCCGCAGGGTGCGCTCGTCCATGACCGAATCGGAATGCATGCGCAATAGCTCCTGGCTGTTGACGGCAAAGTGCTTGGCGCAGGCCGAAACACCGTTTTCCTGGACGCCCCGGATATAGGCCGCCGCCAGCTTGCCCGCAAGATAGGGATCCTCGGAATAATACTCAAAGGACCGGCCGCACAGGCTGGAACGCTTGGTGTTCAGGCCCGGCCCCAAAAGGACCTGCACGCCCTGGGCCCGGGCGTCGGCCCCCACGATGCCGCCCATTTCGGCAGCGATCTCCGTGCTCCACCCGTTGGCGATGGTGGAGGCGGAGGGGATGCAGGTGGCCTTGGTGGAGGCGTTCAGCCCCAGATGGTCCCCCGCCCCTGCCTGCTTGCGCAGGCCGCTGGGCCCGTCGGAGAGCATCATGGAGGGGATCTTCAGCCGGGGAATGTCGTGGGTCAGCCAGGTGGTTTTGCCTGACAGGAACCGGCATTTTTCCTGCAGGGTCATTTTCTTGACAAGGTCCGCGTGTTTCATGGTTTTCTCCTGTTCTTTGGTCGTTATGGGGCAAACGGTCCATCCCGTCCCCTGGAGGTCGGGGGATCGGGCTCTGCTTTCTTTATTGATTATAGCATACTTGAAGCCAAAGACAAAGGAAAAATGTCACGGCCGGGCAGAGGGGGGATCCTCCGGATGCCAAAGGCTGCTTTCCGAAGGAGCGCCCCAGCGCCTCCTGTCTGGACGGGAGGACCTCCGGAAAAAGGGCAGACGCCGCCCCCGGATCTGGCACGGTCCCGTGTCCGACCCGGAGGACGGCGTTTGCTGCGCGTTTGGGCTTGTGTTCCGGACCCGGCTGTCAGGGATGAAGGATCATACGGGTCTTCAGGTTGTCGCCATGGATCAGGATCCCCATCCCGTCCAGTTTTTCGATCAGCTTGATCCGTTTTTCCGCCGCCTCCATCATGTTTTTGCACGCCCTGGACAGTTCGGCCGTATACCGGATCTCCCCCGATCCGGAAGGAATGGGCCATACCTCGATCCGGACGCTCTGCTTGCCAAGGGCCCCTTCATACCTTAGGAACCGGACGGGTCCCACGGCCTCGATCTCTTTGAGATGTTCCTCCTCTGGGCCTTCCCCCTCCTGGGCTTTCACCTCGGAAGGCAGGTTTTCCACCGCCATCCGCACCGCTTTTTCGCGCGACAGCTGCCCAAGGTCCGGCGTCGTCTCCGTTTTGACTTCCGCGGTGGCGGCAAAGCTCAGCGTCATTTTCGAATAGCCCCAGTCGATCTCAGCCGGATACGGGCTTTTCAAAGAAAGCCCGTCGGCGCGGGCCGCCGCCAGCGCCGAATCCACATCCCCGTCCTGGACCGGATAGCGCATCTTGTAGGTGATCGTATATTTGGGCTTTCCTTCCTTTACGCGGATCCGGCTGACCCATCCGGCCTTCAGATAGTCCCTTGACGGGGTATCCAGATAGATCACGTCGATGCCCCTTGGCTCTTCCTGGATCTGAAACGTTTTCCGCATGCTCTCCGTCAGCAGATGGTCCTCCCCCAGCACCTGACTGCTGTCCAGCAGCAATTTGATCTCGCAGGCAAGATTCTTTCTGCTGAGCCAGTTCTTGATCTTCTTGAGCAGGTTCATTTTCTTCGTCTCCTTCCGATATCGGCATGGACCATTTCTTCCGGGCCGTTCAGCGGGCGTCCCCGGATCCCGTCCCAAGGGCCGCTTCCAGGGCCGTCTTCCAGGCCTCCGTCAGCCGTTCCTCGCGCCACGCGGCATTGGCGGGGCTGGTGGAGGGCAGGCAGACGGCCCGGCAGCGCCACCTGGGATACTGGTATCTTTCCCACAGGCGGAGGGCGGTCTTGCCGTTGACGAAGATCCGCCCGCCCACCTGCGTGCCGGTGAGGATCTCCGTCAGGTCCGTGGGCACGGCCTCCCGGATCGAGGCGTCGGAGGACCCCACGATGCTGCACCGCTCCACCACGTCGTACAGCGCCACCCGGGTACGGACGAGCAGGGCCTGTTTTTCCAAAACGGTTTCCGGGACCGCTTCCCCGAAGACCGCGGAAAGCACCTTCCAGAACCGGTTCTGCCGGTGCCCGTAATAAAAGCCCTCCTCCCGGGAGCGGACCGAGGGGAAGGACCCCAGGATCAGCACCCGGGAATTTTCCCGGTAAAAGGGGCCGAACCCATGCTCCAATAAACGTCTTTCCATCCAAAGCTCTCCCCGTTTTCCTCAGGCCTGCCACAGGAGAAGGTTGTCCTCAAGGAAGGGGTGCACGCGCCCCTCCGCGGCCAGATAGGTCAGGTAGGAGCGCACCGTGCTGCCCACCAGGGCGTGCTGCTCCATCGTCATGGTCAGGCCGTAATGGCAGAACACCTTTTTAAGAAGGCCGTCAAAGGAAACCGGCTCCCGGCAAAGGGCCGTCAGGGTATCCGCCGCGGCCCGCACCGCCCGAATGTTCTCCTCCGCCAGGGGGAAAATGTCCTCCGTGGGCTCCGCATGGGCGGGCACGAACAGCGCCGCCTTCATCGTTTGGACCTTTTCCAGGGTTTCAAGATACGCTTTGACGTCCACAAGGAAGCTGAGGGCGTATTTTTCCAGGGTCTCACGGCTTGCCAGGCAATCCGCCAGGTAGACGACCCCCTCCTGCACGGCAAAGCCCACCATGTCAAAGGAATGCCCGGGCAGCCCGATCAGGCTCACCCCCGCGGGCAGCGCCTCCTCTGTCAGGGGAAGGGCGTCGCTCTCCTGGGCCAGGAGGAACTTGTGCCGGAGCTCTCCGGGCGGGCAGCCCCCGTAGAGGAAGGACGGCTCCAGGATGGGGTGCCGGGTAAAGGCCTGCTCGATGCCCGGGGCGTAGATCCGGCAGCCCGTCTGCTTTTGCAGATAGGCGTTCCCGCCGATGTGGTCCGCGTGGGAATGGGTGTTGTACACCGCCTCCAGGGTCCATCCCTTTTCGTCCAGGATCCTTTTGACCTTCTTCCCCGCGTCCTTGTCGTTGCCGCTGTCGATCAGGCAGACGGTGGTCTCCCCGGTTTGGATCAGGCCGATTTTGGCCGGGCACTGGATATAATACGCATGTTCCGTAACCTGGATCAATTCGTACATATGGACGTTTCTCCTTGCCAAACGGCATTCCCCGCCGATGCTTCCCGATCTTCAGCGTACGGGCTTGCCGCATATCGGGAAGGTGAAATACAGGTTCGGGCAGGGGTCCCTTTCCAGGATGAAATGCCGCCCTTCCTCCTCAAGGGGCAGGAATCCGGGCCGTTTCCCCCTCCCGGCTGCGCCGGTGCCCGCGGGCGCGCCGATCTTCTCCGTCATTGCGGTCCTTCCTTTCCCTGCGGGCGGTCCGTCTCCAAACGCAAACGCCCCTCGTTTGCGTGGGCGTACAGGATCCGCTTCGGACAGAAAGCCAGGATCCTTTCCCAGTCCCTTGAAAGCGGCGCGTTGTCCCCGTATCCGGCCAGGTATTCGATCGGCTCCAGGTCCCCCACCAGGGCCTCTCCCCCGTCCAGCAGCACCGACACGCTGTCCGGGCTATGGCTGGGGGTGGGGACGATTTCCCCATCGATGCCCATCTCCGCGAGAAAGGCCCTGCTTTCCCCAAAGGAAAGCGCCACCGCCGCCGCCTCGTCGATGGGGACAAAGGGCAGGCCGTCCCTTTGAAAGATCTTTTCCGCGAAGGCCGTATGTCCCTTCTGGGATTCCATCAGAACAAGCCGCGGCCCAAGGGCCGTCAATTCCCCGATGAGTCCGGCGTGGTCCGGATGGTAATGGGTGGCCAGGACATACCGGATCTCCCGTAGGCGGATCCCCGCCCCCTTCAGCGCGCCAAAGAACGCCCGCAGGGTGCCGGCGTAGCCGGTGTCCACCAGCAGCCCGCCTTCCTTTCCCCGAAGAAAAAACGTATTGGTGCTTCCGTAGCGGAGCACGCAAAGCTTCTCCTCCATGCCTTACGCCTCCGTCCCCTGCCCGAAGATCCAGGCGATCCCCTCCGGCGATACCTCCTGCGCCGGGCGGAACTTTTCGCTGTCCAGATAGGCGTAAATGGCCCGCTGCAGCGCACGCGCCTCCGGATACCGTTGCAGCCGGTGCAGCGAAAGGGAGGATACCAGCAGCCTTCCGCTGCCGCAGCGGCACTCAAACAGCTTGGCCATAGGCCGGAGATACGCGCAGGAATCCATCTCGGCGATGATCGGAACAAGGTCCCCGGGCAGCAGCATGGCCCGCTGCACGGCCATGGGCCACCACTGCCAGGTGTTGAAGGTGTCCGTGGGGAAGGCTTCAAACAAGGGGTGTTCCTTATGGATATACTGTCCCATGCCCCCCGGCTGCTTCGGGAAGGTGCAGACAGACCAGAAATCCGGGCTGAACTGGGCCTGCACGGACCGGGGGATCGCCTCCGCCGTGCTGTCCGGGGAAAGGTACACCGTGCCTCCCGCCCGAAGGACCTCCCTGGTTTTTTGATCAAAGGACCGCGCCTCCGTCACCGGCGCGGGGCGCCGGGGCGTCTCCTCCGGATACACCCAGAGGGGATAGACGTTTTCGATCCCCGCAAAGGACATGCGCAGGGTCAGCCGCGCGGCCCTTTGGACGGCTCCAAGCGGCGCGCGGAGGGTCCCCAGCTCCTTGAGGCTCCCGGCGGGGACACAGGCCTCCTCCAGGGCGCCCGACAGGGAGCCCCCCGGCCCCTCCAGGCTCCACTGCGGCCTTCCGGCAAGGGGGCGCGGGCCGTAATTGGCCATGAGGACCTTCGCGGTCACCTCCTCCCCCGCGGAGTAGGTGAATCTTTCAAGCAGTACCAGGGGCAGCGCGTCCCGGAAGAAGGCGCGGAACCGCTCCGGTGAAGCGAAGGAAAAGGGCTTGGGGGTCAGATGGGCGTCCGTCATGCCCACCAGGGCCGTCCCCTGCCCGGGAAAATCCTGGAGTCCCAAAAGGGAGATGCCGCTGTACCCCTCGGTCCGGAGGGCCGCCTCCACCTCCGCCCGGTAGCACTGGAGACTGCTTTCCCCCGTGGCTTCCGCGTATGCCCGCCACCGGTCCTCCAGGCCCCGCTCCAGGACCCTGCTGCGCATATGCGCCAGGTTATCCGCCCGGGTGACCCCCCGATAGTCCGCCACCTGTCCAAAGTCCGGCAGCACCTCGTACTGGCCCACCTCAAAGGAAAAGACCGGCCTGTCCGTATCGGCCCTCAGCGCCCGGACGGCTTCGTCGTAGGCATGGCGGGCGTTGGGGTATTCCTCGTTCAGCCAGCCCGTCACGCCGTCACAGGCGGCCCGCATCTCCAGGGCGCCATAGCGCATGGCGGTATAAAAATCGTCCCCGGCAAAAGCGCCCCGCTCCCCGTAATGGGGATTGGAGCTGCGGGCGTACAGCCTCGTGGGGTCCGTTTCCCGGGCCTTCTCCAAAAGGCTGTCCATAAAGGCGTGTCCCGCCTCATCCGCCTGCAGCTCATTGCCGAAGGTCAGCATCACAAAGGAGGGATGGTTTGAAAGGTGCCGCAGGATCTCCTGAAGCTCCCGGGCGTAATAGGCCCGGGCTTCCGGGGAGGCAAAGGCGTGTTTCGGATCCCAGTTGGACAATTCGGGCTGCATCATCAGGCCCATTTCGTCCGCCGCCTCAAAGGCCGCCTCCGGCGGGCAGTGGCTGTGGAACCGGACGCAGTTGACCCCGTAGTCCCGGTAGACCGCAAGGATCTTCCGCCAGCTTTCCCGGTCCATGGGAGGATGCCCCGTCTCCGGAAAGACAGCGCAGTTGGTCTCGCACCGAAGAAAGATCCTTCTCCCGTTCAGCGTCAGGTGTCCCTCCTCCGCCCGGAAGGCGCGCAGACCGAAGCGGACGCTTTTTTCCTCCAGCCCCGGGGCCGAGGCCGTCAGGCGATGCAGGTTTCCTTCCCCCAGGTCCCACCTGGCCGCGTCAGCGCGCACCCGCAGGGAAAAAGAAAAGGTCTGCCGGCCGCAATGCGCCTCCACGGTCCGGACCGCGTCCGCCTCAAGGACCTCCCCGGACAGGCGCACCTCCCCCCGCCAGGGGCGGTCCGCGTCGATCTCCACCTCCGCCCGGACGCCCTCCCCTTCCGGATACACCCGCAGGTCCGACAGGAACACCGCCCGCTCCGTCCGCAGGCGGAGGAATCCCAGAAGCCCCAGCCAGTTGGTCTGGGTCTCGTCCGAGGCGGCAGAAGCGTATTGGATGGACTCCCCGGGCCAGGAAGGATAGGTGTTGTCCGAAAGGAAACGCACCTCGTCCCGCCCCGTCACCCGGTCCGTCACCTCAAAGCGCCAGGGCGCGGAGAGGCTGCCGCCGTCCACGGGCGAGACCTCGTGCCCGTTCACATAAAGGCGCAGGTGTCTTGCCCGCTCCACGTCCAGAAAGACGCGCGCCCCCCCGGGCCGGTCCCAGGTCACCACGCGGGAGAACACCGCCTGCCCCTCAAAGGTGTATCGCCGGGTCAGCCGGGTCACGATGGGGTCCCCCGGCTTCCAGAAGCCCATGCGGCGGACCTCCTCCCCCTGCCACTGCCGGGCGGGGTCGTCCGGGGACCCGATGCCGTTTTCGTCCAGGGTCCCCGGCAGGCGCACCCGGGCCTTCTGCCCGCTTCTGTCGCACTGCCAAATGCCGGACAGGTCAATGCTGTTCATGTTCCCCTCCCAACAAAAGCCGCCGGTGGAGAAGGGCCCCCTGATGGCCGGGTTCCTGCCCGAGCACCGCGTCATAGCCCTTCCGGGCCCGTTCCGTGTCGCCCAGGCCATGGTATCCCAGGGCAATCAGGTATTGACAGTGGATCCGGCTGCGCGCCGTCAGGTCCTCATCAAAGAGCTGCAGGTCCGGCAGCGACACGGCGAAATAATCCAGTTTTCCCCGGTCGTGCCAGTGCTTCTCCCCGTAGGAGATCAGGCTGTAAAACCGGGCGCGGGCCCTGTCCTCCCTGCCAAGCGCCCGCCGGGCAAGGCCCTGGTACAAGATCCTGTCCGCCGGCTGGTCGTTGTAATACAGGGCGGAGGCGGGCTCCTCGTCGCCCGCGGCGGCTCCTTCCAGATGGCGGAGGCTTTCGGCCTCGTTGCCCAGGGCTTTTTCCGCCAGGCCCAGGTAATAATGGATCTCATTGTCCCGGGCCCCCTCCAGCTTGCCCTCGCCCAGGTTGCGGGGGAATACCAGCGCCCTTTCCAGGCATTCCTTCGCCTTCGCGGCGTCGCCCTCCCGCAGGGCCCGGATGCCCAATTGGGTCAGCGCCACGGCATATTGGCCGGTCACCTTGCCTTCCCCGCCCTCCCAGGGGTGGAAGGTGCGCGCCATCAGCAGTTCAAGGGCCTCCTCATGCCTTCCAAGGTCGTTGAGCAGGGCGCAGTATTCGGTGTAAAGATCGTCCCGACGGAACGCCGTCTCCCGATGGGCGTCCAGGAAAGCAAAGCGGTCCGCCACGCTGGCCTTTAATTTGACGTAAAGCTGATAAAGTTCCATCAGAACCCGGTCGTCTTCTTCGTCCAGGGCGTAGGCCCTTTCCATGCAGGTCCGGGCTTTTTGAGGATCCCCGCGCTTGTTGAAGCAGGCCAGGGCCAGGTTGCGCCAGGCCGTGGGGAAGGTATCCTCCAGGGCGACGCTCCTCTCCCAGCAGGCGATCGCGTCGTCATACTGGCGCTTGTCGTACCACAGGCAGCCCAGATAATACAGGGCTTTGGCGTCCTTTGGAGCGTTCCGGAGGGCAAACGCCAGCGCGGCGATGTCCTCCAGCCGGTTGGGGAAGCAGTAAAGGGGATCCGCCTCCGCCGCGTTCTTGAGGGCCTGTTCCACGTACGCCTCGTCGCCCTTGCGCCCGGCGTAGAGGGCCAGGTGGTACCACACCATGGGCGAGGGGGACGGGCAGCATTCCAGGATGAAGACGGCTTTGTCATAGAAGCCTGCCTCGGCGTAATCGATGGCGCACTCGATAAAGCTGCTGACCCGGCCGTTCATCCGTTTCAGGGCGTCGGGGAGGGCCCCGGATTCGATCAGGGAGACATAGTCAAAGGCGTCCAGCTCCAGGTTTTCCCCGTACCACGCCGCGGCCTCCCCGCCCCTGTCCAGGGCGTCCAGGATCAGGCCCTTCAGGGCGCGGGCCTTCAGGCTGTGGTGATTCTTTACAAGGCTTCTTTCGATATGCTCCAGGGCCAGGGCATATTCGCCCCGCCTGCAGTCGATGCAGGCAATATGATAATACCCGCTGTCCTGCTGGGCCGCCGACCAGACGGCCTTGAAGAAGGCGTCGTACGCCTCCCCGTCCCGGCCCTGGTACCCAAGGCAAAGGCCCAGGTTCAGATACGCCTCGCTGTCGCAGGGGTTGGGATTGAACCGGGTCATGCGCGCGATGGCCGCGCGGAAATAAGGTTCCGCCCCGGCGAATTTGCCCCGGCGCAAAAGCAGCGCTCCGTAGGCGTTGTTGGCCCGCAGATCCCCCGGGTCCCGCTTCAGGGCCTCCAGGTAATAGGGGTCCGGCAAAAACGTGGCGTGGCGGTACTGCTCCAGATGCAGGCCCGTCAGGTACAGTTCCTCATTGGTCAGGATCTCACAGGGCGCCTTGGCCGGCGGCATGGGGTCCGGGATCTCCCCGATGCTTTCGGGCGCGGGCGTATACGCAAGCATCTTTCTGCCGCCTGGGGCGAACACCGTCAAAGTGATCTGCGTTTCAGGGACGCTGACGGCGGCTTCGTCCTTGAGTACCTTCACGGGGCTCAGATCGGCGGTCCGGTCATAGACCGTTTTCCCCCCGGCGGTCAGCGTCACCCTGGCCTTTTCAAACAGCTGCGTGGCATAGACGGCAAACGCCGCCTTCCCGTCCCTGACCTCCAGGTTCACGGCGCATTCCCGGCTGGCGTTCTTCACGCAGCCCGCTTCCTTGTATGGCATGAAATACTGGGTGAAGGTCTTCTCCTCAAAGGGCTTCAGCCAGGTGAAATCCGGCTGGTTGTCACAGTACATGCCGGTCATCAGTTCGATATACGGGCCGTTCCGGTCGGTCAGGTTCCTGTCCCAGGCCTGCCCGAAATCCCCGCAGCCCCAGGTCCACTGCTTTTTGCCGGGGGAAACGTGATGATCCGCCACGTGCAGGATGCCCGCCCCCACGCCGTGATCGTAGCCGCCCACGAAATCGTAATCGCTGTGGGCGCACATATAGCTGGTGGGGACCGGAATGTTTTTATACCGGCTGATATCCACCCCGGCGCCGTAATCGTGCTTGTAATACACCCCGGTGGCGATGGGGAAGGTGCTCACGTCCCGCTTTCCGTGGTCGTACACGGCAGTCACGTCCGGCGGGAACACAGACTGGGTGTTTTCGTTCACCGCCACGGCCGGGTTGGCCCACCACAGAAAGGTCTGGGGCAGCGGCGTGCGGTTGTAGAGCTGGCCCCTGATCTCGATATAGGCCTTGTCCGGGTACAGGGTGAAGGTCATTTTGCCCTTGGTCCCGTACATCTGATCGACCTCGGACAATTCCACGGCCGCGCTGCCGTCCCCGTTCTCCACCGTCCTGAAGTCCGTCGGGCCGAAGGTGGTGGGCCGGTGGTGCTGGGGCCAGTTGAATTCGATGCCGCCGGAGATCCAGGGGCCCGTCAGCCCCACCAGGGCCGGCTTGATGACCTCGTTGTAGTATACAAAATCGTAGCCGTTGGTTTTGTCCAACGCCCTTTGGATGCGCCCGCCCAGCTCCGGAAGCACCATGACCCGGAGGTAGTCGTTTTCCAGCCACACGGCGGTGTAGGGCCTGTCCTCCTTCCCGTCCAGGAGCTTGTCGGTCACGGGCAGGGGATAGACCTTGCCGCTGCTCCCCTGGTATACCCTATTTTCCAGGAACATGGGATTCCTGTCAGGCTTTCCGACCCCGTAGGTGGGGATCCATACCGTTTCCACACGGACGCTTGCCTTCATTTGATCCGTCCTCCTTTACCTTTCCGGCGCGGTTTTTTGATCCCGGGCGGCAAGCAGGGACTCCGCCATGCCGGACGGGCCCTGTCCCTCCTCCCTGCGAAGGGGATAATCATCCACCGGGATCAGCTCCACCGACATGAGTTCGGCTGCTGTTATTTGGGCCGTTTCCCTGAGGCCCGCCATGGCGGAGGCGTCCACCGTCACGTTTTGACGAACCGGCGTCAGATACAGAACCAGCGGCGCCACCTTCAGCGCTTGCGCGTAAGGGTCCAGGCGAATGTCCCAAACACCGCCGTTGCAGAAATTGTCGCTGATCATTTCATTGTCCAAAAAGGCATGGCCCACGTCCCCGCGATACCGCAATCGCAAGAGCACCTGCTTGTGCCCCTTGAGCCGCTCCGCAGGGACGGCGACGGTATACCTTCCGCTGCCCGTCTTCTGCCAGGCAAGGGCCGCCGGCCTGTCCGGCGCCTTCACGGCCTCAAAGGGGACAAAGGTCTTTTTCTCAAAGGACCATTCCAGGATCTGTGCGTCCTCCCCCTCCGTTTCCGCCTTCAGGGTTTCCCCGTCCCACAAAAGGGGAGCGCCGCACAGATACGCCCGGCCGTTGTACAGCCAGAATGCGTTCGCCTTCTTCCTCTCCAGCGTCACAATGGTCACATCCCCCGTCTCAAAGGCGCTGCCAGGGATGGCCTCGGTGATCCTGCCGTCCATGGAATACACGGGCCGCATCCCTTCCGGCGCCAGGAAAAACCAGGTATTTCCGGCGCGGGCCATGGGCTGGGCGGTGGCCCAGTCCAATAAACTCCCGCCCAGGTCCAGGCCGAAGGGCAGAATGGCGTTTTCCCCTGCGGCCAGATCGAACCGGAAGGAAATCTCCCGGTCCGGAAGGGTCAGGCGCACCTCCTCGCCGTGACGGTCTCGCATCTTCACGTGATCCTGGAAATTGTTCACGAACAGGAAGCCGCTGCCGCCCTGGACGCGCACGGAGAACCGGAGCGGCTCAAGATTGCCGGGCTGAAGGCCCTTCAAATGCGCCGGCAGAACGGCCCGGGTCTCCTCCAGAAAACCTGAAAACAGGTGGCAGAACAGGTGGATAGCCTTCAGACGCCCGTAGCTTTCCCGGATCTGGCCGAATTCACCGATGGGGGCCTGATAATCGTAGCTGCGTTTGGGGACCTGCCCTTCGTTGAGGAAGGGCGTCCGTTTGCCCAGGGGCGTGGTTCCGCCCCGGTACATATAATAGCCCAGCAGGTTGCAGCCGCTGCCCAGCTTGACGTTGGCCAGGGCGTCCATGGCCCGCATGTCCATTTGGAAGCGGTATTTGTAGCTGCACATCATGCCGCCCATCATTTCGCAGCAGGCGTAGGGGCGGCTTTCCGGATCGTAGGCAGGCTCGAAATTGTATTCCCGCGTCACCTCGCTGTTGTGGTTGTCCCGGTAGATGTATTCCGGGGTGGCGGGATGCACGCCGGGCCCTGAATAAAACAGCCAGGGCTGGTAGGCGTACCCACCCCACAGGGGCAGGGCCTCCTCCACCGGCGTCACGGCGCCGCCCCAGGCAGTCGCCGTGTAAAAGGGCGTCGCGATGCCCTCCTCCAACAGGATCTTTTTCAACGTCCGCATATGCCGTATGCCCCCGTCCCCGCCCGGGACCCATTCGTCCGACACCCCCGTCGTCCTTTCCCAGGGGGCGCTGGAATGCTGGTATTCGTTTTCGATCTGCGTGCCCACGACGCACCCGCCCTGGCTGTAATAATGGCCGTCGATTTGGGCATGGATCGCCCGGAACCATTTCCTCACGGCTTCCAGATAGCCCGGGTCGTTTCCCCGCACCTGCCAGGGCTTGCCGTAGAGCCAGTCCGGCAGGCCGCCGTTGCGCATCTCCCCGTGGGCAAAGGGGCCCACCCGCAGGATGACGCCCATCCCGTGCTTTTCGCACACCTCAAGAAAGGCCCTCAGGTCCCTTTCCCCGTCGAAGCGGAAAACGCCCTCCTCCTCCTCATGCACGATCCAGAAGACATACGTGGACAAAAGATCGATGCCGCCGCAGCGCATTTTAACGACGGCATCCTCCCACTGGTCCGGGGAGACCCGGCTGAAATGCATCTCCCCGCTGACGGCAAAGAAGGGCTTGTCGTCCACCGTCATGCTGACGTTGGTAAAGCCGATCCGCCGGCCGGACGGATCGGCGCCGGAAAACTTCTCCCCCAGGGAAAAAGGCTTTTTCTCCTTGACGCAGGAAAGATCCAATGTATACATCCCGTCACCCTCCGTCTGCCCGGGCAGACAAAACCGGGTCATCGGCCGCCGGGCGCTTTTTTCCCAACCGGGGGACCGGACAAGCCCCCTGCCAGCCCCGGCCGCGTTTGAAAATCCTCTATCCGCACTTTACACGGAACCCGTTCCCTTGTCAATGGGAAAGGCATTGGGCACGCACCTCCAAAGCGGCCGGGAAAGGCCCGCCCCGCGGGATCGCATTTGAGTCCTGATGTCCTATGCTGAAAAAGCAACAAGCCTCCCTGTCCGTCCCTGCCTTCCGGGAGGGAAGCCGGCCCGGCCTTGAACCGAACCCGCGGAGAAGAATCCAAAAAAAGGAGCGCTATCCCTTCCGAAATGGAATGATTTTTCACATTTCGCACCTGCAGGCACGGCTTACCCGGAAACGCCTTGTTCGTCCAGCATTTTAAACAGCCGGGCGTTCCAGAATTCCATTCCCAGCTCCTCCAGATAGAAGTGGAAGATCCCCTGCCAGTTGATCGTCGCCGTACTGAGCAGGATACAGCGGGCCTCCTTCCGGACGGCCTCTTCCGCGAAGGAAAACAGCCTTTTCCCGATCCCCCCGCCCCGGAAGGCCGGCCGGACATAAAGCTCTTCCACTTCAAAATACGGCGTCCCCTCCGGCAGGACGGACGTGGCCCTTTGCGTTTTCTCAAGCTTTCCAAACAGATAGCCCGTGAGGGCCTCCCCGTCCCTGGCCGTAAAAAAACGCCTGCCTTCGAGGTCCGACCGCCCGTTCTTGCGGTATCCGCGGCAGCTGTTTTCCGCTTCCCAGTCGGCGGAAAGCCGGATCAGTTCGTCCATCAGGGCCCCGTCCGGGCTTTCCTCCCGGATCACGATCTTTTTTTCTTCTTTCTCCGTCCGCATGATATGCCCTCCCTGCGCATAAGAATAGAACCGGCCGGGCGTTTTAACAAGCCCCCGGCCCCAAAATGCGTCCTTTATCCAAACAGACGCCCGCCGCCCTGGCCTTGACTTGCCCGAAGGATCTATGATACCCTGGCCCCAAGGGATCCCGGACACGATGCGCATCTGTCCTTTTGTACAGTGTCAGAATATGCAATGTATGGTATAATCATACGGGACGCAGCCAAGACAGGAGGCCGGAGGCATGGCGCAGCTGCCCATTGTCCGCAGAACCAAAACGCGCGGGGAGCTCACCGTCCTTCTCAGGAGCCGGAGGATCGCTTCTCATTCCTCCTTCTATCACATCGGCAAGTTCCTTCTGACGGATCCGCTTTGCGCGTCCCGGGATGGAAAGACGCTCCGCTTTCATTCTTCACAGGACGACTGGATCGCCTTTCCCGGCCGGCCCTTTGGCCTGCATATCCCGGCGCGGCAGGCGGGAAGCCCTGGATCCGGCCTGGCGCTATGGCCTTGTCCGGGGAATCGTCCACAAAGGGATCGCGGGCTGCAAAAACGCGAAGATCGCGTCTGTCCCGAACCTCCCGGAATGCACCGTCAGGTATTGCTGCGGACGGATCTGACGGAAACCGGGCGTTTCCACGCGCACGGAAGCCCTGAACAAAACGGCAGAATTGGGGGATATCAAATGAAAAGAATCATCGCCGTCGTCTTCATCCTTGCTTCCCTCCTCCTTGGCGCCAACGCGCTGGGAGAAGCGGACCTGACGCTGCTGGTCTATATGTGCGGCGCGGATATCCAGAGCGATGCCTGTGAGGACATCTATGAAATGGGCATTGCCGAGACCGGAGAGAACGTGAACATCGTCCTGCTTGCGGGCGGGGCGGACGAGTGGGATTTTGAAGAGATCGAAGGAAACACGCGCAATCTGATCGAGATCCGCGACGGCTACTTTGAGTCCATCACGGATTGGGGCTGGGCGTCCATGGGCAGCAGGGAAAGCCTCCTGGAGTTTCTGGAATACGGCCTCACCTATTATCCCGCCAGGAGGACCGCCGTGATCCTTTGGGATCATGGCGCGGGGTCCGAAGCCGGGATCTGCTTTGATCCCACGACGCAGGAGGAAGACGGCCTCTCCCTGCTGGAGATCAGTCAGGTCCTGTCCGATCTGAAGGACCGGCTCGGAAGCTTCCGCCTTGATCTTTTCGGCTGTGACGCCTGCATGATGGCGACCTATGAGATGGCCGCCATGCTTTCCAACTATGACATCGGCTACTTTGTCGCCAGCGAAGAACTGGAGCCCGGCATCGGCTGGCATTACACCCCCTGGCTGGAAGCGCTGGACAGGAACCCGGCCCTGTCCACGGAAAAGCTTTGCCATATGATCGTTGACAGCTATATGGCGGCGGGGAAAAGGGAAGACCCGGACGATTACTTGACCATGAGCGTCATCGACCTGAAAAAAATGGGGCCTCTGCAGGAGGCGATGGAAACGCTTGGCCTGACCTTGCAGCGGGAGCTGACCGCGGGGCACGAAGCGGAGATCCGGCGCGGGCGCAGCCGCATGTACACCTTTGGCTCCTTTATGGACGGCAGCTGGGACATGGTGGACCTGGGGGCCATGCTCGACGCCTACTCGCGGTTTGACAGGAATGGGATCGCCAAAGCGCGGCAGGCCCTGTCTGACGCGGTCCTGGTCAGCAAGCAGACCGACAACCTGGACCCGTGCTGCGGGCTGTCCGTTTTGATCCCGCACGATACGAAGTCGGAATTTGAAAGCTATGCGGACGGGGTCGACCTGTCTTTCTGTATCCCGAACTGGATCGGCTTTGTCAAAGCGTATGCGGGACAGCTGACCGGCGGAAGCTACAGTTTTTCTCAGACCACGCCGCAAAACATCACCGGCTCCGGCTTTCTTTCCCAGATCGCATCCGCCTACGGCAGCCAGCAAAACGAATGGTGCTGGAACGATGCTGCGGCAGCCTACGAGGAAGCCCCGTCCCCCTCGCCTTCCGTTTCCGCCTCGGAAGGAGATTACGCTTTTTCGGCCGGTCTTTCCATCGAAGATCTCCGGTATCTGGATTATGTTGAGGGCATGATCATGATGGACATCAGCGACGAGGAATCCTTTGGCTATGTGGACCTCGGCCTGATGCGGAACAATGTCGTCGACTGGAACAGCGGCACCATCTACAGCCTGTTTGACGGGACCTGGCCGGTCCTGGGGGACCAGCTGGTGCCGCTGTACGACCAAATCGTCAACGAATACGGCAGAAGAAGCCTGATCCCCGTCAAACTGAACGGTGAATACACCTACCTGGTGGTGGAATTCCGGGCCGGCAGCGGGGAAGGACGGATCCTCGGGGCAAACGCGGGCTATGATGACAGCGGTCTGCCCATCCGCAGCACGACCAAATTAAAGGAAGGGGACCTCATCATCCCCGTTTATACCCTGTATATCGAAACCGAAGACCAGGAGGACCTGCAGGAAAGCGAAGTGGAAGGCGATCCGATCCGTTGGCGGGAAGGCATGACCGTAACCTACATGGATCTGAGCGATGAAAACGGCGAAGACGAGCCGATGCCGATGATGTTCTGCTTTGTGCTCAACGACGTGTTCGGGGAGTATGAGATGACCGATCTCATCCCGTTCGAATTGTGATCCCAGGGATCGGTACCGCCGCCTGTCCCAAAGGGCCGTATCCCCGGGAGAATCTGCAGATCCGGATTCAGTCCTCCAAAAGCCTGCCGTAATCATTCCATTCACCAAACATCCGGCCCTTTTGGGTCTCGCTGATCAGATGCTCCAGCGCCTGGTTGTACAGGACCGGATCCCGTTTTCTGTAAAAGGCCACGTTATAGGCCCGGATCCGCTGATACAGCGGTGGGAAACGCCTGAATTTGGACCAGCACCGCGCCGCTTTCATTGCCGCTTCGATATCCGGGGCGATTTTGAAGCTGCCCGCTCCCATCGCGGGGAGGACGGCTCTGCCCGCTTCGGTCATCAGACCAAGCTTTTCCAGACGGCGCACGCGCGCTTTGTTCAGCTCCGTCCATGGGCCGTTCTTTTTTCTTGGCGTAAATCTTTGCATGCGCTTGTCGCCGATCAGCTTATGCGTGCTGTCGATCCAGCCAAAGCAAAGCGCTTCTTCCACGGCGTCAAGATAGTAAAACCTACCGTCATCAACAGGCTTTCCGCGTTTGACTTCGACCCAGCATTCACGCTCACTGCCGGCATGGAGGGATAACCATGTACGGAAATCTTTTCGATTGTCAATTTGCAGGATATTGTTCTCCATCTGTTCTTCAGCCCCTGTCTCCCCGATCACGCCCGGACGGCGGATCCTTGCGATGCGGTTTTCGCCGGTTTCCGGTCTCTGTAGCAGCTGCTCCGGAAACGGCCTGAGAACGTGCGCCTGCGGTTGCCGGGCAGCCGGAGCGCCTTTGCCTGTCTCATTACGGACTCATGGGCAAGAAGCGGCTAAATGCAGGGAATGCGCTCTTACTGTTTGTCCTTTGGTCAAAGCCCCGGGCTCTTTATACCGTTCTGCTTTGGTCATTTCACCGGCAGCGCAAGCTGAAAAAGAGCGCCTGGCCGGTGCAGGCATTCCCGGCTGCACAGACGGGACCGCCGGTCTCGCTCCATCATGCCATGAAATGTTTGTCCGGTCAATCGGTTTCCCTGTGATCCGGCTAAAGAGCCCGGGGCCGCTTGTGCGCCGGCCTGAAAAGGACAAAAAAACGGCCGGGAGGAAAGCCTCCCAGTCGTTTGTAGGGTCAGGATCCTTGTGCCTTGCGGGCCTGTCAGTTCAGTCCCATCGCGGCGCGCTGGGCCGCTTTGATGTCCATTTCCGCGCGATTCATTCTTACGGCAGCCTTCAGGGCGTCCTCTGCGGCCCGCATCCGGATATCCGCGATGCCCTGCATCTTCCGCTTTTCCTTTCGTACCCATTTCTTCCAATCTTCAAGGGCGTGCATTTCATCAATTCTCCTGCGCTCTTCAGGGGTCGGGGGGGGGTATAGCAGAGGATGCCGCCGTTCACAAGATTCATTTCATTCTCGTTCAGCATTTTCATAAGATTTATTTTCTTTCTGATTATCAGCTTTATTGGCGTCTTTCCGCTTCTCTGCGGAAGGGTTTTGCCATCGTCCGTCAGGCTTTCATTCACCCGACACCTCTTTATACGCACCTGTTTCCGCGGCGGCAGCTGAAAAAGCAAATGCAAGTTCACAGGTTCACAGGTCTCTTAAATCCGAAAGGGATCGGGATTGAAGGTATGTGATCAACGCCTTTACCGCCTTCGCCCGGTGGGAATAGGTTTCCTTAAAGGAAAGCGGCATACTTGCAGTGGTTTTTCCGTTCCCATCCTCGGAGATAAAAATGGGATCATAGCCGAAACCGTTGGTTCCTTCTTCTTTTTCAGCGATTACGCCTTTCCAGATTCCGGTAAAGAGATGTTCCTTTCCCGTTTCGTCAATAAAACAGATACAAGTGACAAAACGCGCATTGCGATTCCCTTTTCCTTCAAGCCCTTTCAGGACGGCCATCCTGCGTTCATGCTCTGTCTGCAGGCCTTTATACCGGGCAGAGTAGAGTCCCGGCTCTCCGCCCAGGGCTTCCACTTCCAGACCACTGTCATCGGATATCACACAGCAATGAGCTCTGTCGTAGATCGCCCGTGCTTTTATTACAGCATTTTGCTCAAAAGTGGTCCCGGTTTCTTCCACCTCAAGATGGATGTTTTCTTCACCCTGGGCGCGCACAAGAAACCCAAATGGCTCAAAAACATCTTTGTATTCTCTGATTTTTCCTTTGTTGTTGCTTGCAATGATCAATTTCATGATGCTTCTCCTTCAATCCCGGGTTACTGCGCCGACCTCCAAACCACAGCCGCAGCCTGCCGTTATCCAAATCACAACCTCACCCATGCCGCGAAAACCTCTAAACCAGCTGCTTGACCTTATGGCATCCAAATGGCCTATGGACCAGCGTCAGAGGGGCAAACGCTTTAGTCCCTGCCCCAAATTGACAAGGTACGCATCCTCCGGCAGAGGTCCATGCTCCCGCAGAAACGATCTCTCTCGTCAGCCCATAATCGTTTTCCGTATCCGGATTCTCATCCAACTGAATCGTACAGTAAAGCCCGGTCCTGCCAGCTGCTTCCGGAAAAACATCCGTCTGTTCCAGACAATGGGTCTGGTACTCTGGATAATTCCAATTCAGTGCGATGAACTTCAGCTCCGGTTCTGTTCATAATGCGGTGTTCTCCTGCAGGGTTCGATTCTCTGTCAATACAGGCATTCCAAATTGCAGCATAGCTATCTCTTCCTACTTGATATCCATCCAGATTCCCGTATCCTTCATTTCAGAATCAGGAATACTCCTGTAAAAACGCTGTGCTTCATCATTGCTGGCAGTCAGGGCGATCAGTGTTGTAATCCCTTTTTCTTTCAGATGCTGCTTTAGTTCAGCCAGAAGTGCCTGGGCGATTCCCTGGTGGCGATCGCTTTTGATGACGCAGATCCAGTCCAGATACGCCTTCACCGAGCCGTCGAAATGAGAAGGCAGAAGAACTGCATCGATACGCCCGGCAACCATGCCGTCCACATATGCCAGGAACGATATCGCGTTATCGAAGTGATGGTCCTGAAAGCTGGCGCGTACATTTTTGATGTACTGTTCATCGATCTCCCAGCCCCAGAAATCCTCTTCCTTACGAAGCCGTCTTTCAAAGTCCAGTACATCCGGAAGCTCCTGTTCGGTATAGGGTTTGACTGTGATCCGGCTCCTGCGGATCTCTGCCTGCAGGTTATCACACCAGCGATCCCATTTTTCCTGATATTCCTGCTCAGGAATGATCCTTGGCAGCAGATCTGCCGGGGAGAATATGTTCCTCTGTCTGCAAGCTATTACGCAGGCACGGTACATCTCCCAGTCCAGATCATCTTCATCCGCAACAAGAGGTACTGTATCAAGACCGGCTCTAAGCGCGGCGACCGCCCTTGTATGCCCGTCTGTCATAACAGGCACGCCATCCAGTATTTTTACCGGGATCGGTTCAAAACTGGACAGGTCTTCCGGATTCAACCAGGCCTCAATATCATGAATCTTTTTCTCTGAAATATAGAATTGTGATGGCTGAAGATCTTTCAGGGTCAACTTCTGTATGGGCATGGCAGATACACGGATGCAAGGCTCATATACCGCTTTAAACTTCGACAACGCCTCTTCGACATTGATCCAATAGACGTTCGTCATTTCTTTATCTTCAGGATCTTTTTCACAACGTTCCAACACGCCTCCCAAAGCCTGTATCGTTTTATCTGAGGCTATATTGGAAACGGCGCAATCGATCATGACACGATCCAATCCCATCTTCCCGGCTTCATTCAAAGCAAGATACAGATTGATCTTGTTATACCCTTTTCCGCGCTCCGAAGGCCGGATCCCATATCCGATATGTCCGCCGAAACGGAGCATTTCCTCATTCAGATCCCAGCGGACATTGACTGTCCCTACGAGCCTGTTGTCATTTTCACGGATCAGCAAGAATGTCTTCCCGGGACACCTGCCTGACTTCCTGGCGTACTCCTTGTTTTCCATACGCAAGCATCTGTCAAGCGCCTGCTCAAACGTCCATCCGGAAAGCATTCTGTCCAGTGAACCGCTGCCATTGACTTTGGATCCCGCTGCAGCAAACTCATTCAGATATTCAATAATCTCGGCTTTTCTTGCTGCAGAGGGCCTTTCATAATAAAACCGTTCAGCCATTGACACCTCCAAGTTCAAGTAGCATGTCTCCAAAGGTCCCTTTTCTGAAATCATTTGAAAGTGCTTCAGCGATGCCCCAATGGCCTTTGCCTTTTCTTCCGTACAGCCTGGCTGCCGCGAATCCGGTGATTTCGTTTTATTATCATTCTCACGCTCAATGATCCCGTGCTTTCGTTTTACTTGCGCGATATTCAGGTGTGTTACATGGAACCCGTACTTTTCCTGCACCCACTCCTAGATCTTTTTGTATCTGTCATCTGGATCTTCATAATCCTCATCAAATGCGAACATGGTAAATCCAACGATTTTACCATCACAGCATATAGCAAAGGGGCGGGCAACCTTCTCATTTTCTTTTGCTGCTTTCCATGAATCGTCATTTGAAGCGATATATTGCATCTGTTCGCTTGCAACTTTCAGATCAAAGCACTGT